>CAXBNO010000016.1:0-16226 GCA_963976775.1 uncultured Kordiimonadales bacterium | reverse complement strand
CCGGCATGGCGCCGAAGTCCTACCAGGACAACGACATCGCATTGGCGCGGGCGAAGATCTCGGTCGGCATCATCGCCGGTATGGAGATCGGGCTTGCACCGATGCAGGCGCTGCAGAGCATTGCCGTGGTCAACGGCAACCCGAGCCTGTGGGGCGATGCGGCGCTGGCGCTGGTGATGTCGTCCGGCTTGCTGGAAGACATTGATGAGACCTGCGAGTTCAACCACAAGGGCGAGCCGGAAATCGCGACCTGCACGGTGAAGCGCAAGGGCTTCTCCGAGAAGGTACGCACGTTCGGGCGGGCGCAGGCTGCGAAGGCGGGACTGCTTTCCAAGTCCGGCCCGTGGACACAGTACCCTGATCGGATGATGCAGATGCGTGCGCGGTCCAAGGCGTTGCGTGACGTGTTCCCTGACATCCTCAAGGGCTTCCGCTTCGCCGAGGAAGTGCGCGACATCGAAGATGATCCCGACCTGAGCATCACGCCGCCGCCGCCGCCGAAGCGCGAGGACTACATGGCCGCGCCTGCCGAGCCGGAAGTGGTCGATGTCGATGTCGAGGAAGAGGCAGGCGAGCCCGCCGAGGAACCCGTGCAGGAGGAAGCCCCTCCCAAGAAGGAACCGAAGCAGGAGAAGGCACCTGAGCCGGAGCCTGAGCCCGCCGGGGACCTGGACGAGGACGATGGTGGCAGCCCGCTGTTCGTGACCTTCGACCATGACGGTTCGCAGATGGCCGAATACTCGATCGCCTCGGACTACGCCAAGGGCCTGCTGTCTCTGTTCAACGAACTGGAGCCCGCGCAGTACGCCGCGTTCCGGGAGGCCAACATGGAAACCGTGAAGATCGCCTTCAAGGAACTGCCGGACGGCGACACGAAGGCCGACCTCAAGGACATGGCGCGCAAGTGGAGGGAAGGCCAATGAACGCTCCGTTTCAGACATGCGCAGGGCAGGTCGATCTTCTCGACTTCGGTCCTGCATTCGTCTCGCTGCAGGTCATCGCCTATCACCTGGCGCGCATCAACCGCTTCAGCGGCGGCGCTGAGTGGTCCGTGGCGCAGCACAGCCTGCTTGGGCAGTCCCTGACCGACGATCCGCTGGAGAAGGTCTACTTCATGCTCCACGACGCGCATGAGGCCTATACCGGCGACATCACGTCATCGGTGAAGCAGGCACTGCCCGCTGGCGCCGTGATGCAGATCGACGCCCTGAACGATCGTATCCAGTGCGCGATCCTGGAGCACTTCAACGTCCCGCTCCCGACGCAGGCCATGCTTGCACGGGTGAAGGATATTGATGACCGGGTTCTGGCTCTGGAACTGGACGGCCTGTTCGGGAAGGGCCGCGTCTGGCGGATGGCATCGCCGATCGCCGGGGACGCCGGTCAGGTTGAGAAGACGTTCATGGGCCTGTTCCGGTCTCTGACGGAGCGCCATGCCGACCGGATCGCAGCGTCGGGAGCAGGGTGATGAGCGAGATCAAGCACACGCCGGGACCTTGGGACCGCAGTGGTAGCCGCATCAAAATGAACGGGCTGCAATGGCATAGAATCTTCAAGTACAGCCCTGACACGAAGAAAGATGTGAACATCGCGTGTGTCATTTACGACGCCGATACCGGCGATGGCTTTGCCGACGCCTGCCTGATCGCCGCTGCACCCGAGTTGCTGGATGAACTGAAGCAAGCGGTCTACGCCATGGGGTTGATGGCCGATATTCTCCGTCGCCTGGTTGCTGATGACAAGCGGTGTGCGACATTCCTTGCTGGTCTGGATATGACCCTCAGTTCGGCGAATGCCGCCATCAACAAGGCTGAGGGCCGGTCATGAAGTATCCCAGCCTTCACAACAGGCAAGATCTCACCATCGACACCGGATGCACCGTTTGCATCGGCGGCGCGTGGTATCGGTCGCGGCCCCTCGGCTACCCCTCGCTCTGGAACCGCTTCCGCCTCGCCTGGGGCGTGTTCACGGGCCGCTATGACGCCCTGAAATGGGAGGGCGGACAATGACTGAGCGCGAACGCCTTAGTGAGTCCCGCGACGGACTGAAGCGCAGGCTTCATGAGGTGGTGGACACCGATCAGGATTTCACCGACCGCCACGATCGCATGAAGGCGTTCATTGACGAGATCGTTGATGACGAATGCCACGACGCGGTGGAGGCGGCGAACGATGACACAGAGCGGACCCGCGCTCATCCGCCCTTCTGCTGGTGCGCGGACTGCCACTTCCTCGGCGAGAACGCCGAGCACCACCGCGCATGGCGTGACAACCAGGGAGTCTGACATGGAACTGCTTGAGCAAATCCCGATCTGGTATCCGCTACTGACGTTCGTCGTCGGTTTCGTCATGGGGGGGATCGTCTTCATGCGGGGAGGACGGTGATGAGTGAGTTGAAGCCATGCCCGTTCTGCGATGCGACGAATGTCAAGGTGAAGTGCATGGAAGAATTCACCTACTGCGGCAGATGCCGTCAGTGTGACGCTTTGGGGCCGGATGCCCCGACGCTGGCGGACGCCGTGACACGCTGGAACGATTGCGCCGCTCGTTCGCCCGACCCCACCAGGACCCTCCGCGACGAGTTCGCAATGGCGGCGCTGTCGGGGCTGATGGGACACCCTCAGAACTCTGTCACGGACCGGAGTGGCGATGCGGAGATTTGCTACCTCTACGCCGACGCCATGATGAAGGAACGGGAGAAGGCTGATGACTGAAGTATCCGACACCAGCCGGATAGACCGGAAGCCGCGATGCGCGACATGTACGTTTTGGGAGCCTGAAGGTCTCGGGAATTCCGGCAAGTGTCGGTTCGGCCCACCGCAGGCAACAACATACCAAGATCGTCGCGGGCCGCATCGCGATGAGTGGTTTGCTGCCGCCTGCTTCGATTGGCCAGACACACCAAGATACGGCTGGTGCGGTCAGCACAGGGCGATTGCGATGGAGGAAGCGGATGTGTGAGTTGATCCCCAAAGTTGATCTCCCCGAGATGCAACGCGGGCCGTGGAAGGTCGAGCGGTTCACCGTGTCTGATTCACAGCCGCTTTTCCGTCATCGTCGTCTGCGGCCCGGCACCTACACCAGATTGATGCGCAGCGGACGCGGTGTCATCATGTCCGACACTCCGGCTGAAATGCTCGACCATATGTGGTTCGTTCGGGCCGCTACCGGGCGCGTCCTGATCGGCGGTCTCGGCCTCGGCATGTGTGTCGGCGCTGTACTGGCGAAGGCGGACGTGACGGAGGTTGATGTTGTCGAGATTGACCCGGACATCATCGCCATGGTCGGCCCCCATTATTCCGACCCGCGCGTGAACATCATCAACGCCGACCTCATGAACTATTGCCCGCGCGGCGTCCGATACAACGCTGTCTGGTGTGATATTTGGGGCGACGTGTCCGCGGACGATCTGCCCGCCATGCAGAAGCTCAACCGGCGCTGGGGACAGAAATCCGACTGGCACGGTTGCTGGGGCGAAGATCTGGTGCGGCGGGCGGCATGACTGACCTGTCCCGCCTCCCGGACTGGCCTGCACGGATGAAGGCCCCTGCCGCTGCCGATTACATGGGCGTGAGTGAAAGCGCGTTCCATGCTCGGGTGCGGGAAGGGCGCTATCCGCAGCCGGTCAGGGATGGCGGGAATGTGCTCTGGCACCGCGCCTCACTTGACGAGTGGCTTGCGCGGGAGCGCGGCGAGGTCTTGGATACCCCCACACACAAGACCTGGGGGAACCGGAGGAATGCACGTGCGCGTCAAACATCTGCATAAGCGGGTCGTCAAGGGCCGCGTCTATTACCGTCACCGCAAGACCGGCGAGCGGCTGGATCTGGACGGCAACGGCAACCCGCGTTCCATGGATCAGATCATCGCCCGGTGCATGGCGATCAATGCCCAATTCGAGACGCCCGCACAGGCCCGCGCCGCTGCCGGGACACTGGCGGACCTGATCACGCAGTACAAGTCCAGTCACGGCTTCAAGGCGCTCGCCGAGAAGACCAAGACCAGCTACCACCGGTCGATGAACCACCTCGCGACCGAGTATGGTGATGCCGTGGTTCACGAAATCACGACCGAAGACGTGCTTGAACTCCAGGACGACTGGTCCGACAAGCCGAGGACGGCGGACATGCACGTCAGCGTCCTGCAGATCCTGCTCAACTTCGCGATCCAGCGCCGGTCGCGCTACGGGGGCATCACCTTCAACCCGGCGACCCGGAGTGCTGGCGTCAAGCGACTGCACAAGACGGACGGGTATGAGCCTTGGCCGCAGGCTCTCATCGAAACGACGCTGGAGTCCGCGCCGGACCATGTGCAGTGGCTGATCAACATGGCCAGGTTCACCGGGCAGCGGGCAGGGGATCTGGCGAAGATGCGCTGGTCCGACATCGAAGACGGCGCGCTGCACGTCACGCAGGGGAAGACGGGGGCCGTCCTGGTCATCCCGCTCTACCCGGCCCTGAAGGCAACGCTGGACAGCATCGAGAAGAAATCCGTCTTCATCCTGACGAACTCGCACGGCAAGCCGTGGCAGGTCGTGGCCATGTCGCGGGCGATCCGGCGGGTGCTGCCCAAGGATGCCCACTACGTCCTGCACGGGTTCCGCAAGAACGCGACGATCAATCTTCTGGAAGCGGGCTGCACCGGGGATGAGGTCAAGTCCATCACCGGCCACACGACCGACGCCATGGTCAACCACTATGGACGGCGGGTGAACCAGGGTCGCCTGGCGCGGGCGGCGGTGGCCAAACTGTCGGTTCATCGTGAACGCAAAACGAACGCTGGAACTGACTAAAGTGTACAACTTTCAAAAAAGTGTACAACTTTTCGACGGGCTGCCCGCTAAGTCATTGAAATATGGTGATCCCGGCAGGACTCGAACCTGCGGCCTACTGATTAGGAATCAGTTGCTCTATCCTGCTGAGCTACGGGACCACGCAGGGCGGAACCTATCAGTGCTTCGGGGCCGCGAAAAGAGGCTCTGCGCGGGTGCCGGGCAGATTCGCCTGCTCAGGCCAGCCCGCCCATCAGCAGGGCGGCGAGCATGATGAAGCCCATGCCGATGTTGGACTTGAACTTGGCCAGGCAGTCGCGGCTGTTGTCGATATCCACGCGCACGACCTGCCAGACGAAGTGGGCCACAACGGCGGCGAAGCCGAGCAGGAACCAGTGGCTGAAACCGGCCTCCCGCGCCGCCAGCGCCCAGAGCACGATGGTGAAACCATAGAATATCCACAGCGCGGGGCGGGTGCGGCGGCCCAGCTTGCGGGCTGAGGATTTGACGCCGATCAGCGCGTCGTCCTCCTTGTCCTGATGCGCATAGATGGTGTCGTAGCCCATGGTCCAGAAGAAGCCGCCAGCATAGAGCAGCAGCGCGGGCAGTTCGACCGTGCCTGCCGCTGCGGCGTAGCCCATCACGGCCCCCCAGTTGAAGGTCAGGCCGAGCCAGGCCTGTGGCCACCAGGTGACCCGCTTGGTGAAGGGATAGACGACCACCAGGACCAGGGAGAAGACGCCAAGCCAGATCGCCGTCTGCCCGAGCTGCAGCAGGATCACCAGACCCAGCAGGGCAAGGAACGCGGCCCAGAGCATGGCCTGCTTCGCCGTCACCTGACCCGACGGGATCGGGCGCAACCGCGTGCGTTCGACCTTGCCGTCGAAGTTGCGGTCGGCAATGTCGTTCACCGTGCAGCCCGCACCTCGCATGATCAGCGCGCCCAGCCCGAACAGCACGAACAGGCGCAGCGTCTCGAGATCCAGGACCGGGCGGGCGAGGATGATCGACCACCAGCAGGGCCAGAGCAACAGCCAGGTGCCGACCGGCCGGTCGAAGCGCGCCAGCTTGAACCAGGGTTTCAGGAATTCCGGCGCATGGCGATCAACCCAGTTGTCGCCGCGCGCATCGGCGATGATGCTCATGCATCAGCCTCCGTAGCTGCTTCCACTGCTGCCGACGCCTTCTGATCCGCCTCGAACAGCCAGACATCGGTGGAGCGGACGTCATTGTCCTCCAGCTCCCGCGTCGTCGGCACCGCATAGTGTGCCAGCCGCCGCATGCCGCCATTCGGGCGGTAGGTCCGACCGGGATCCCCCATGATGACGGGTGTCCCGGCGGCGACAAGGGTGCGGAACCAGTGCTCGACCCGTCCCGCAAGCGGTTGTTCGTAACAGATATCGCCTGCCAGCAGAACATCCGTGTCCGGCAGGGGCTGTCCGACGATGTCATCGCCGCGCGCTGTCACGACGACATTGTTGACTGCGGCATTCAGTTCCGTGGCGGCAACGCTGAAGGGATCGACGTCCACGGCCAGCACCGACCGCGCCCCGGCAATGGCCGCCGCGACGGCCACCAGACCCGACCCGGCGGCGAAATCCACGACCCGCTTGCCGTGCACCGCTTCCGGAGTGTCGAGGATATAGCGCGCCAGCGCCTGCCCCCCGGCCCAAGCAAAGGCCCAGAACGGAGGTGGCAACCCCTTCTCCTGCAAGGCTTCTTCGGTCAGTTGCCACAGCGATACGGCCTCTGTCGCCAGATGCAGCCGCACCTCCGGCACCAGCGGTGACGGCAGCAGCGCGGTGTTGGCGCGGATGAACGCGGTGCGGTCGTGGATCGTTTCAATCATCCGCTGCTTATAGCGCCGCAGTCACGAGACTGCAGCTTTGGTTGAAATCGGGGGCGCGACGGTTATATTCCCGGCACTTTCATCAAGCCCGTCTGGTGCGGGTCACCTGATCTCCGTGCATGGAGCGACCAAATGCTGATTTCCCCGGCCTACGCGCAGGCCGCCGGAGGCGGTGGCGACATTTTCTCCGCCATCCTGCCTCTCGTCCTGATCTTCGGTGTCTTCTATTTCCTGCTGATCCGTCCACAGCAGAAGAAGATGAAGGAGCATCGCTCCATGGTGGAGAACGTGCGCCGCGGCGACACGGTCGTCACCGGTGGTGGCATCATCGGCCGCGTCACCAAGGTCAAGGACGAGGCGACGATCCAGGTCGAGATCTCGGAGAATGTCCGCATTGATGTCGTCAAGGGCACGCTGACCGAGGTGCGCACAAAGTCGCAGCCCGCCAGCGGCGATTCCAGGCCGGCAGCACCGGCGAACGAGGACAAGGGCGGCCTGCTCGGCAAGCTCGGCTTCAGGAAGTAAGCTGACGCGACCATTCGCGTTTCCCGCATCGTGACGTAAAGGCAGCCGATCAAGCCCATGCTCTATTTCGCCAAGTGGAAGATTGCGGTCATTGCTGCCGTCTGCCTGATCGGTCTCGTCTTCACGGTGCCGAACTTTCTGACGCCGGAGACGCGACAGTCGATTCCCGACTGGCTGCCGAACCAGTCGATCAATCTCGGCCTCGATCTGCAGGGCGGTTCGCATCTGCTGCTGCAGATCGACCGGGAGGCCGTGCTGCGGGACCGGCTGACGGACCTGGCGGAGAGCATGCGCAACGACCTGGGCGACATTCGCCCGCGTATCCGCCGTTCCGGCTTCCGTGTCGGTGACCTGTCCGTATCCTTCGAGGTGCGTGACACGGATCGCATGGAGGAAGTGCGGGAGGTCCTGCGCGGTCTGGTTACCCAGATCGGTGGCGGCATCTCCGTCGGTGCCGGTGGGCCGGACCTGCAGGTCACCACGGACGGCAACCGCTTCATCGCGACGCTGACGGAGGCGGGGATCAACGCGCGCCTGTCGTCCGCGGTGCAGCAGTCGATCGAGATCGTGCGCCGCCGTGTCGACGAGACCGGTGTCAATGAACCCACGATCCAGCGCCAGGGCGATGACCGCATCCTGATCCAGTTGCCTGGTATCGACGACCCCGACCGCGTCAAGCGACTGCTTGGCCGTACCGCCAAGATGACCTTCCATCTGGTGGATCTGAGTGCCGACCCGAACGCCGCCCGGCTGCCGCCTGGCACAATGGTGCTCTACGAGGAAGAGGGCGAGGCCCGGATCCCGTGGGCCGTGCGCAAGAAGGTCGAGGTCTCGGGCGAGCATCTGGTGGATGCGCAGCCGAACTATCAGGACGGTCGCCCGGTGGTGTCCTTCCGCTTCGACGCTGTCGGTGCCCGCAAGTTCGGCCAGATCACCAGCCAGAACGTCGGACGCCCGTTCGCCATCGTGCTGGACGACAAGGTGATTTCCGCGCCACGGATCGAGAGCGCCATCCTTCAGGGCTCCGGCATCATCACCGGAGGCTTCTCGGTTCAGGAGGCCAACGACCTGGCCGTCCTGCTGCGTGCCGGTGCCTTGCCCGCGCCGCTGACTATTCTCGAGGAACGCACGGTCGGCCCGGACCTCGGCGCCGATTCCATTGCGGCGGGTGAGACCGCAGCGGTCATCGGGTTCGCGGCGGTCGTGTTCTTCATGTTCCTGGCTTATGGCCCCGTGTTCGGCATCGCGGCGAACACGGCGCTGGTGACCAATCTGGTGCTGATCTTCGGCGCACTGTCGGCTCTGCAGGCGACGCTGACCCTGCCGGGTATTGCCGGTATCGTGCTGACCATCGGCATGGCGGTCGATGCCAACGTGCTGATCTTCGAGCGCATTCGGGAGGAACTGGCCAATGGCCGCTCGCCGTTCAATGCGGTGGAGGCCGGTTATCGCCGTGCGCTGACCACCATCGTCGATGCCAATGTCACCACCGGATTCGCCGCTGCCGTGCTGTTTGCCATGGGCTCCGGCCCGGTGCGCGGCTTCGCGGTGACGCTGTTCCTCGGCATCATATGCTCCATGTTCACCGCCATCCTGCTCAGCCGGATGATCGTTGCGCTCTGGCTCCGCCGGAAGCGTCCCAACGTGCTGACGGTCTGAGGAGGATAGGCCCATGTTTCGTCTGAAACTCGTTCCCGAGAAGACCAGCCTGCGTTTCATGGAACGCCGCAAGATTGCCTTCGCGCTTTCCGTGCTGCTGATCCTCGGGTCCATCGTCATGTACTTCGGTCAGGGGCTGAACCGGGGTATCGATTTCGAGGGCGGTATCCTGGTCGAGGTCAAGACCGAGGGGCCGGCCGACCTGGCCGCCATGCGCAGCCTGATGAGCGGTCTTGGCCTGGGGCAGGTGGCGCTGCAGGAATTCGGTGCGTCCGACGACGTGCTGATCCGCGTCGAGCGCCAGCCGGGTGGTGCGGAGGCACAGCAGACAGCGGTCAACACCGTCAAGTCGGCGCTGGATCCCGCGTTCCCGGGCATCAGTTACCGCCGTGTCGAATTCGTCGGGCCAACCGTCTCCGGCGAACTGGTGGAGGCGGCGACGATCGCCGTGCTGACCGCCGTGGTGATCATGCTGATATACATCTGGCTGCGGTTCGAGTGGCACTTCTCCGTCGGTGCCGTGATTGCGCTGGTGCATGACGTGGTGATCACGCTCGGCATGTTCGCGGTGACGGGGATCGAGTTCAATCTGGCCTCCGTCGCGGCGATCCTGACCATCGTCGGCTATTCGATCAACGACACCGTGGTGGTCTACGACCGCATCCGGGAGAATCTGCGGAAGTACAAGCAGATGCCCCTGCCGGACCTGCTGAACGTCTCCATCAATGACACGCTCTCGCGCACGGTGATGACTTCCGTCACCACCCTTCTGGCGCTGTTGGCCCTGTTCATCTTCGGGGGCGAGGTCATTCGCGGCTTCGCCTTCGCGATGATCTGGGGTGTGGTGATCGGTACCTATTCCTCCATCTTCGTGGCGGCACCGGTTCTGATGGTGCTTGGCCTGAAGCGTGGCACGCGGGACGCGGAGGACGAACAGGGCGACAAGGCGACTGCCTGACCATGGACATCACCCCGGCCATACCCGCCGGTCGCCAGGTCATCGACGGTTACGGCGACGGTGGTTTCCGGATCAGCCACCAGCGGCGTGAAGGCTCGGTGCTGGTGTTCCCGACCGAGACCCTGTCGTGGTCCGTTTCCGCGATGGGCGATCTGACCGCCGACCACTTCCAGCCGGTTCTGGACCGCGCGGCGGAGGTGGAGGTGCTGTTGCTCGGCTGCGGTGCCTCCATTGCCTTCCTGAAGCATGACCTGCGCGCACTGCTGAAGGATCACGGCATCGTTGCCGACCTGATGGATACGGGTGCCGCCTGCCGGACCTACAACGTGCTGCTGTCGGAGGATCGCAGGGTCGCCGCCGCCCTGATCGCGGTGGAATGAGCAACGGCGACGAAAGCGAAGTTGCCGCCGAACCGCACGGCCTCGACCCGCTTGCGGCAGACCTGCGTACCGGAGATGCCGACCGGTTCTATACCGCCATGTTCGCCGCACCGGCACCACGCAAGCGACTGCTGGCCCTCTACGCCTTCAACCTGGAAGTGGCACGCACGCGGGAGCGGGTTTCGGAGCCGATGCTGGGTCAGATCCGGCTGCAATGGTGGCGGGAGGCCCTGGACGAGATGGCGGCGGGGAATGTGCGCAATCATCCGGTCTGCACGGCGCTGCACGACTGGCTCGGCGATGGTTTTCCGGCCGAAGTCAGGACGCGGCTGGACGCAATCCTGACTGCACGGGAACTGGATCTGGAAGACAGTGCCTTCCCGACGCTCGACAGCTTCCGCGACTATGCCGCCGAGACCGGCGGCACCCTGCTGGAACTGGGGCTGCTTGCCACCGGGACCGCTGGCAAGGGGATCGAACCGGTTGCCCGCCATGTCGGGACGGCCTACGCCATCACCGGCCTGATCCGGGCCATCCCGTTTGCCGGGACGGTCGGGCGGATGCTGATCCCGCAGGACGTGCTGGCGGGTGTCGGCGCGACCCCGAACGGATGCGCGACGCGGTGAGCGTGCTCGCCGATCAGGCCGCGGAATCGCTGCTTGCCGCGCGGCAGGCGGCGCGGGGTGTCCGGGTGCGGAGTGCAGCGCGGCCCGTTTTGCTCCACCGTGCCCTGGCGGAGATGTACCTGAACCGCATCCGCCGCGCGGGACACGACCTTTCCAGTCCGCGACTGGATCCGGACAACTTCAACCGCATTTCCCGGCTGCTGTTCCGAAACTTCCTGCGGAGATACTGATTCTGTCGTAGACAGGTGGCAATCGCCCGCAGCCGACCAGGCGCTCGCCGGGCACCTTCAGCGATGGCAGGCAGGGTCGGCATGGCACGTGCGACGGAACGGATCGAGATCATCGAACTGGTGCGCGGTCTCGCCGCGCTGGCCGTGGCCCTGTTTCATTTCGCCAACCAGCTCACATCGGGCGTTTCCGTGTTCCTGACTTCCTGGGGCTGGCTGGGTGTCGATGCCTTCTTCATCATCTCGGGCGTGGTCATACCCTATTCGCTCTACGGCATGAACTACCGGCTCGGCATGTTTCCGCGATTCATGGCGAAGCGCATCGTCCGGCTGGAGCCCCCCTATGTGATCAGCATCCTGCTGACCATCGCTCTCTGGCATGTCTCCGCAATGATGCCGGGGTTTCAGGGATCGGATCCCGACTACACGTTGGGCCAGATCCTGTCGCACCTGTTCTACCTGACACCCCTGCTCGGCTACGAATGGCTGGGGCCGGTATACTGGACGCTGGCCTACGAGTTCGTCTTCTACATCACCATGGGGCTGACCTTCAGCTGGCTGATCGACCGGTCGGTCCTCTACACCATTGCGGCCGGCGGGCTGGCCCTGCTCGCCGTCTTCGTGATCTGGAGCAAGGTGGATTACCGCCTGTTCGAGTTTCTGGTCGGTTTCCTGATCATGCGCTGGTACGTGCTGGAGCGGGAACGCACGCTGACCGCAGTGCTGGTCCTGGCGACCCTGTTCGCGATCTACTGGTTCGGCGGTCAGAAGACGATCATCGTGGCAGTCCTGACCGTCGCGACGATCTGGCTGTTGCGGGGTGTCAGGGTGGACCGGCGCCTGCTCTGGCTCGGCACCGTGTCCTATTCCCTGTATCTGACCCACACACTGACGGGCGGACGGGTGGTCAACCTGATGAAGCGCTTCGTGCAGGACCCGGCGCTGGATCTGGTGATCATCGGCGCGGCGACGGCTGTCGCGCTCGCCTTCTCCTGGCTGTTCTGGCGCCTGATCGAGGTGCCGGCCCTCAGCCAGTCACGCAGGATCCGCATCGGCGGCTGAATGCAGAAGGGGCGGGGAACCTTCCGGTTCGCCCGCCCCCTGATGTCCTGAACAGGTCGCCGCGGTCAGTTGCCGCCGGTGACCTCCAGCATCTGGCCGCTGACGTAGTTGGAGAGCGGCAGGCAGAGCATGACCACCGCACCCGCAGCCTCCGACGGCTTGCCACCGCGGCCCATGGGTATCATGCGGTTGGCGGCTTCGATGTTCTGCACCGGCACGCCGATGGGGACCCTGTTGCCCTCCACCTCGATCATCTTCTTCTCGTCGGTGGCCTCGGTCAGGCGAGTCTCGATCAGGCCGAAGGCAACGGCATTGACGTTGACCTGATAGCGGCCCCATTCCTTCGCCAGTGTCTTGGTCAGGCCGACGATACCGGCCTTGCCGGCGGAATAGTTGGTCTGCCCGGCATTGCCACGGGTGCCGGAAACGGAGGAGATATTGACGACCTTGCGGATCACCGCCTCGCCCTGCTTCTCGACCTCTTCCTTCGACTTCACCCGGATGAATTCGGATGCGGCCTTCAGGATGCGCCACGGGGCCTTCAGATGGACGTCGATCATGGCGTCGAACTGGTCGTCGCTCATCTTCTGGATCACCGCATCCCAGGTGTAGCCCGCGTTGTTGACGATGATGTGCAGGTTGCCATAGGTCTCGATGGCCATATTGACGAAGCGGTCGGCAAAGCCGTCCTCCGTCACGCTTCCGGCGCAGGCAATGGCCTGTCCACCGGCGGCCTTGATCTCCGCCACGACCTCATTGGCCGGTGCCTCGTCCAGATCGTTGACCACCACAGCCGCGCCGAAGCCCGCGAGTTGCAGTGCCACCTCACGCCCGATGCCCCGACCGGAGCCCGTCACCAGTGCAACCTTGCCGTCCAGCATTCCCATGATTTCCTCCCCTATGATGCGCTGAATTCCATGGCGTTCTTGTAGCCCGAGTACACGGGCTGGTCGATGGCCACCTGGCGAATGACGCTTTCGCGCAGGTGCATGGCCAGGCCCGGATGATCCAGCGGAACCGAACCGTCGCGAAGGCCGCCGACCAGTGCCTGCAACAGTTCCGTGCGGCTGCCGTTGCGTCCCAGCACCTGCTTCAGGCCCTCGTGCTCCAGCCGCCGACTCTCCGGCCCGAGCGCGGCATCCCTCAACACGATGTCCAGTGAGTTGGCAGCGACACGGGCGAGGAAGCTGGTCCGTCCCTCCGTCGCTGCCATCACGTCGGCGCGCAGGAAATCGCGCACGCTGGTGGTCAGTTCATCGGTACGCGGCATGTTGATGTCGTCACCGCCATCGCCTTCGACAGCCGCGCCGGGGGGGCCGGGGATGATCAGGTTGACGCAATCGATCTGGCATTCGGACGTGCGTCGCGCGATGCCGGGGCGTTCCACCGTCCTGTCCGGGCCGTTGCGCCAGCGCTCCGCCATGCGCAGGCAGCCGACTGCCCACCAGAAGGAGCCGAAGACTTCCCAGAAATGCACGTGGTCACGGTTCACCGGCTGACCCGAGACGGCCTCATAGCCCGCGAACAGGTCATCATAGGTGCCGAAACCGCCGACCGGCAGATGCGAGACGCCGAACCGCCAGGAATTGGTGCAGATCCAGCCCAGATCCCGCATCGGATCGCCCAGGGTCGCCACTTCCCAGTCCAGCACCGCGACGACGCCGGTCTCGGGCCGGATCATCAGGTTGCCGTTCCGGAAATCGTTGTGGACCAGCGCGATCCGGTCACTGTCGGGCAGGTTCTCCAGCATCCAGCGCGCGGTATAGTCGATCATCGGCTGCGGCGTGCCAAAGGACTGGTAGTCCTGCCAGAGCTCGCGGATGTAGGATTCCGGGGTCCAGCGTTCCAGCCGATCGGCGATGCCTGCTGCCGCGACATCGAGGGCGTGGATGCGGGCCAGGATCTCGCCGCACTGGCGGGCCAGGATCGGCCGCGTGCTTTCGAAGGTGTCGGACCGGGCGATGCGCGCACCCAGGGCCTCCCCCTCCAGCCAGTCCATGAAGAATCCGGGGCCCATTCCCTCCGAGCCGTCGAGTACGGCCACCACTTCCGGCTCCGGCACACCCGCCTGGCGGGCAAGCCGCATCAGCGTGGCCTCCACATCCAGACCGGGACCGGTGCGATCCATGCCCGGATCGCCACCCCCCGGCGCACGGCGGAATGCCAGCAGGCGGGTGCCCTGATCGGTCTCGATCTCGACGCGATGGGTTTCCTGACTGGCTCCGCCCGACAGGCGGTCGCAGGAGACCAGCCGACGGAACCCATCGATCCGACCGCTCAGATAGTTCTCGACGGCCTCCGCCAGTTGCATCGCTGAGGCCTCAGATGGCGGCGGCCTGCATCCGCGAGGCGGCGCTGTCAGCGGTGCTGCCGGAAACCGTGCGGCCATCCTTGATCACCGCCAGATGGCGGGTGCGGTCGGCGGCGGCGGTGATGTCCTCCGCCGGATTGCCGGGCACCAGCAGGAAGTCGGCCACCGCGCCGTCGCGGATCACGCCCCGATCACCCGGCTCCACCAGCTCCGCCGCGTTGGACGTGCCCGCGATCAGGGCATCCAGCGCGGGCATCCCGGCCTCGGCCATGTAGGCCAGTTCCCAGGCATTGGCACCATGCAGGTTGAACGGCGTTCCGGCATCCGTGCCCATCGCTACACGCCCACCGGCGGCGATGTAGTCCTTGAAGGCCTGCAGATGGATGTCGTAGACGCGCTCCGACTTCTCCACCGCCCATGTGGGGATGCCCTTGTCGCGGTTCAGCAGGATGTTCTTCACCGCCGCCAGCGTCGGCACCAGGAAGACGCCGCCATCGATCATCGCGGCGATGCATTCCTCGTTCATGAAGATGCCATGCTCGATGGAGTGGATACCGCCCCGCACGGCATTGAGGATGCCCTCCGCGCCCTGGGCATGGCTGGCGGTGCGCTTGTGGAAGCGGCGGGCCTCCGAGATTCCGGCCTTCATTTCCTCGGCGGTGTAATGCGCATCCTCCGGGTTCACGCCGGGGGTCATGACGCCGCCGGTGGCCATGATCTTGATGACGTCGACGCCCTTGTGGACATTGGTCCGCACGGCCTTGATCACGTCCTCCACGCCGTCGGCCACCAGGCCCCAGCGGTTGCCGTGCCCGCCGGTCATGCAGATCATCCGCCCCGATGCCCGCATCACCGGACCGGGGAAGCGACCGGCATTCAGCGCATCGCGCACGTCCAGGTCGATGTAGTCCTTGCCGCCGCAGTCGCGCACGGCGACGATCCCGCCCTCCAGCGTGCGCCGCGCATGTTCCAGCGCACGCAGGCCGACACCGGATGCGGTCAGGCGATCCACACCCTCGGCCGGATTGGCCTCCGCCCCATGGCAGATGTGGACGTGGCAGTCGATCAGACCGGGCATCAGGGTGGCCCCGGCCGTGTCGACTGTCTGCCCGGCAAAGCCCTGGAAGCTGTCGGCGGGTGCCACCTTCGCGATGCGGCCATTCTCCACCAGTACCGCCTGGCCCTCGGTCGGGGCGTTCAGTCCGTCAAACACCAGTCCACCGGCATAGAGTGTTGCGTCGTCAGTCATCGGTCTGTCTTCCCTTTGTCTCAATCGTAACCGGGGGCGGAACGTGCCACGCCATCGTAAGCGTCAAGCACCCGGCCCAGCCATTCGGCGATCGGGTCGTCATCCTCCAGCAGCCGGAAGGGCGAGATGGCCCGGGCCCAGAGGAACGGACCGGCGCACATGTGATCGGCAAAGCCTGGTGCTTCACCCGCGACCCAGGGCTGACTGCGCAAGGTCAGGCGCAGCGGCATCAGCGCCTGGCGGAAGCCCTTCACCCGTTCCTCGCGACCGGCCTGCACCTCTTCCAGCGTCTTGCCGAAACGCTTCTCCCGGCTTTCGCGGAAATAGGGCTGATCAACCGGATCGAGGTGTTCGTAGATGTCGTGCAGCACCAGTTGCGCCACGCCGCCGGTCAGTACGGCCTCGGTCCAGGACTTGATGAACCGGGCCTCCGACCGTCCGTTCGGAAACAGGGTCGGCCTGTCCGGATAGGTGTCATCCAGGTACTCGGCGATGGCCCAGGAGTCGGTCACCACCTTCTCGCCATCGACGATGGTGGGTACGGTCTTCGCACCCAGCGACTCGATGGCTTCGTGGTCGGTGAACTTCCAGGCAACGGCCTCGACCTCCA
>CAXBNO010000015.1:0-16257 GCA_963976775.1 uncultured Kordiimonadales bacterium | reverse complement strand
CACGGCTCCGTCGCCGGCCCGTTCCGCCAGGCTGACCATCAGGCGACAGTGGCGCTGGTCGATCGTTTCAGCCTTGTCGATGGCCCGCTGTGCCGCCTCGTTGGCCTTCATCAGGTCGTCGGCCTCCAGCGCCAGCCGGGCCAGCACCAGCAGGCTTTCCCCGTCGCCGGGTGTTGACTTGTGCAGCGTCTCGAACCGCGCCAGTCGCGCGGCAGGGCTCTCGCCGGGCTTCAGGGAAAGGAACGCCTCGGCTATCGCCGGATGACGCGTCTGCTGCCAGGCAGAGGTCAGGTGCCGGTTGGCCTTGCGCTCCTTGCCTGACGCGGCGAGCAGACGCGCCTCCAGCACCGCTGCAGGCACATGCGCGGGATCCTGCTTCAGGGCGTCCGTGGCGTGTATCAATGCCTCGCGTTGATGCCCGGCGGCCTCCTTGGCCTGCGCGTCGGCGGTATAGAGCACAGCCAGCTTGCGCCCCGCATTCTCCCGCGTGTAGACACCGGCCCGTTGCCCGCCGGCCACGGTCTGGGAAGCGGCTGTCCAGTCCTCGGCAGAGACCTGGAGGTCGAACAGCGAACGGACGGCCCAGCCTGCACCGGGACGCAGGTTGCGTGCCCGCGTGGCCAGCGCCAGGGCCTGTTCATGGTCACCCAGACGGCCCGCCTGGATCAGCAGACCGCGCAGTGCCACCAGCTCCGTTTCCCTGGTGTCCAGCATGGCGCGGAAGTATTTCTCCGCCGTCCTGTCATCGCCGGCAAGCTGTGCGGCCTGGGCCCGCAGCAATTGCGCCATGGGCGGGCCGTTCAGCAGCTTCTCGGCCTGTTCAGCGGCGCGGGAGGCCACCTGTGCCTCCCCTGCCGCGATGGCGGCCATGCCCTCCGTCAGGGCCTTGTAGCCCTTTTCCTTGCGGTTGCCGCGCAGGGCGGAGCCGATCCGCCCCGGACTGCCGACCAGCCAGAGCCAGAGACGATAGATCAGCGCCGAAGCGCCCATCAGCACCAGCAGCAGCAGCACCAGAACAGGGATGGAGGTCTCGATGCGCCAGCCGGCCCAGGCCAGCGCGATACTGCCCGGATGATCTGCCAGCCAGGCCGCGCCCACGGCCACCAGAATGACGAAGGCGAACAGGATGATGAAGCGGATCACCGGTCAGTTCCCCTGCGACATGTTCTGGAAGATTCCCTGCTGCAGGGTCCGGATGGCTTGCTCCAGTTTCAGCCGCGATTCCGCCGCCGCGCGCCAGGATGCGACGGCTTCCGCCGGTGGTCCGCTCAGGCTGTCCAGTTCGCTCAGCGCAGCCTCCAGATTGCCTTCCTGCAGGCGATATTCGGCACGCGTCACGATGGCTTCAACGCTGGTTCCCTCGACCTCGCCAACCCGGCGGACGCTGACCAGATTGCCCAGCCGCTGGAACGCGGCACCGTACCAGGTGTCATCCCCGCCGATACGCTCCGCCGTCAGCGCGGCATCCGCCGCCGCGGGGAAGCGCTGGCGCAAGGCATCCGCCGTCGGCACACCGTGCTGGGCGGCATCGGCAATCACTGCGTACTCGGTCGGATCGACCCCCAGTTCGACGACCGAATTCCAGGCCCCGGGGAATGCCGCGCCCGTGGCAGCAACATCGCGCAGGCGACCAAGCGCCAGCACCAGCGCCGCCTTCTGCGCCGCCTCCGCATCAGCCTGACCCCGTTGCGATGCCGCCGTCTCGGCCACGGCATCAATGCGCGATGAAAGCGCGTCGGTCTCGCTGGCCAGGACAGCCATGCGGTCACGCAGCCCATCCAGACCGGCACGCAGGTCGCGTGCCGCGGTACCGGCGTCACCTGCACCTTCCTCGATGGCGTTCAGCCGCTGTTCCAGGTCGCCCAGTTCGGACGCCAGTGCATCGGTGTCTGCGCTGCTGCTCCCGACCGGTGCCGATGCCGTGGCGGCCGCACTACCGGTTCGGAAGGAGGCCACCGTTGCAGCCAGCGCGGCAACCTCATCGCGCAGGGCGGCAAGATCGGCTTCGGAGTTCGCTGACGGGGCGTCGGAACTTCCCGCACCTGCCTCGAGTGCTGCAAGCCGGTCCTGTATCGAGGCGGTATCAGCCAATGCCGCTTCCAGCGCATCCAGACGTCCCTCCACCCCGGACAGGTCGACAGGCCCTGTCGCGGTTGCAGCCGACATATCTGCCACCTGCGCGGCAAGCGCACGATTCTGATCGGCCAGGCTAGCGACTTCTGTCTTCAGGACAGCAATCCGGTCCGCCGCGCCGCCGTTGATCTGCGGCAGGATCGTCGTGGCCCCGACACCCAGAGCCAGCAGGATGGCAACGAGGGCGAGGAAACGTGCACCGCCATCGGCCCGCTTGCGCGGCTGCGCGGCAGCAGGCGGCGGAGGTGGCGCAGCATCGGCAGTATCGGCAGCGTCGGTCGGCCCGAACTCTGTCCCGGTTTCGGTTTCAGCGCGTTTGTCGCCCTCCTCGGCCGCGTCGGCATCACCTGTCTTGCCCGCATCAACCTCGGTAACAGGGACTGCGCCGCCGGCGGCAACGACTTCCACGACTTCACTTTCCCTGGTGGGCGCGCCTGACGCGATTTCCGCGTCCTCTTTCGAGGTATCGACAGATTCGGTGGGGTCCGTGGCCTGCGTCGCGGCCTCATCGGGCTTCGGCTTCCTGTCGTCCTTGTCGGTCATGAAGTGAATTCCCGTTCCTCTACGATACGCATTGTTGCAACAGGTCCAGCAGGTCCGACTGTTTCGGTCGCGGTGCAGCCAGTACACGCCGGAAGCGCATGTTCTTCAAGGCCACTGCCGTACGCTGACTGATGCAGCATGCAGCGACAGACCGACATTCGTCCAGCCTCCCCGATGCCGCAACCAGCGCCACAAAACAGGCTGCCGACCGGGGGGAATAGAACAGCACGGCATCGATGGCATGGTTATCCAGCGCTGCCAGCGTCTCTGGCCGAAGCGCGTTGGCAGGGACAGCGGCATAGAGAACCTGCCGCCGAACGCGATAGCCGACCCCGGCGAGAGCGGCTGCGAGGTCGCCAGAGACTTCCGAGCCCGCCGCATGAAACAGGATACCACCGTCAGCCGGTACCTGATGGCGGACCAGCCGGATGAGGTCGGAGACATCGCCATTCGCATCATGGACGGCCGAGAAGCCCTCCTCCCGCGCCAGCGCCGCCGTACTTGATCCGACGGCCAACAGGGGAACCGAGCGGTCTGCATCGAAATGCACCAGGGCGCGAACGCCGTTGCGACTGGTTGCAAGCCAGTGACTCACGCCATCAAGGTCGGGGCGCACCGTATCGGTGAAGCGGATATCCAGTACCGGATCGACAATCACATCATGTCCCAGGTCACGCAGGACCGACGCTGTCGCCCGGGCATCGACTTCAGGGCGTGTCAGCAGGACCCGCATCAGATTGCCGCAAGGAATTCCGGCCCGGCAAGCGCCTTCAGTTCCTCGCCCGCATCCTGCCCCAGCGCAGCAGCATCACCCCAGGCTCCGGTTCGCTCGGTCACGTGACGGCGACTGCCATCGGGCATCACGATCTCCGCCCGGAACCACATGCCGTCGCCATTCGGGTTGTCGATGGCCAGTCCGGCAATCGGGGTCCGGCACGAGCCATCCAGGGCCGCAAGCATGGCCCGCTCGGCGACCACAGCCGCCTCCGTCGCGGCATCATGCAGCGGGGCCAGCCGGGCACGGGTTGCACTGTCGTTGCTGCGGATCTCGATGCCGATGGCCCCCTGAGCCACCGCCGGCAGCATTTCCTCCGGCTCGATCAGTGCCGTGATGCGATCCGTCATGCCGAGGCGCGTCAGGCCGGCATTGGCGAGGAATGTCGCTGCGGCCTCGCCAGCCTCCAGCCTGGCCAGGCGGGTCTGAACATTGCCCCGGAAGATCACGACCTTCAGGTCGGGACGCCGGAAAAGCAGTTGTGACTGACGGCGCAGGCTCGCCGTGCCGACAATTGCACCTTCCGGCAGGTCGTCGATGGAACCGGCCACCAGGCTGATGAAGGCATCGCGGGGGTCCTCCCGCGGCAACAGGCAGCAGATGTCCATGCCATCCGGCAGGGTCGTCGGCATGTCCTTCATGGAATGCACGGCCAGATCGACGCTGCCATCGGCCAGTGATTCCTCGATCTCCTTCGTGAACAGCCCCTTGCCCCCGGCGGCGGCGAGTGCGCGGTCGCGAATGCGGTCGCCGGTGGTGGTGATCACCACGATCTCGACGGCCGAATCGTCCAGCTCTGGATGGGCCTCGTGCAGCAGGCGCTTCACCTCCCGCGCCTGCCAGAGCGCCAGAGGGCTGCCGCGTGTTCCGATCCGCAAAGCCTGTGTCACTGTTCTCGCCACCTTGTCCGTTTCTGCGCACGGTGTTACCCGGAGACCAGAACATTGACCAGCATCGTCTGCCTGTCCACGGTCGCCTGTTGGCGGTCGGTACCAGGGCAGGCCAGCAGGAGCCCCAAGAGTGAGCATTGTCCTCGGGATCGAGACAAGCTGTGACGAGACCGCCGCCGCAGTCGTGACATCGGACAAGCGGATACTGGCGAACATCGTCCACAGCCAGGTGGAGGCGCATCGCCCGTTCGCCGGGGTGGTCCCGGAAATCGCGGCCCGCGCCCATGTCGAGAAGCTGGACGGGATCGTTGCGCGGTGCCTGGATGAGGCCGGAATCCGCCTCGGCGATGTGGACGCCATCGCCGCGACCGCCGGTCCGGGCCTCATCGGCGGCGTCATTGTCGGCCTCACCACCGCGAAGGCGCTGGCGCTGGCCACGGGCAAGCCGCTGATCGCGGTGAACCATCTGGAAGCGCACGCCCTCACGGTCCGGATGACGTCGGATATCGCCTTTCCCTATCTTCTGCTGCTGGTTTCAGGCGGCCATTGCCAGATCCTGCTGGTCAGGGGCGTCGGCGACTATCGCCGTCTCGGCTCCACCATTGACGATGCAGTGGGGGAGGCATTCGACAAGACGGCAAAGCTGCTGGATCTCGGGTTTCCGGGTGGCCCGGCGGTGGAGAAGATGGCGCAGGGCGGCGATCCGGCACGGTTCGCGCTGCCAAGACCGATGCGCGGACGCGACCACATGGATTTCTCCTTCTCCGGTCTCAAGACCGCAGTCCGCAAGGCCGCGTCAGGGCTGGAGCAGCCACCGACCCGGCGCGATCTGGCCGACCTCTGCGCCGGGTTTCAGGCCGCTGTTGCCGACGTGCTGGAGGACCGGGTCGGGCGCGCCATCGACCATTGCCGGGCATCCGGAATCGCGCTGACCGGACTGGTGATCGCTGGCGGGGTTGCGGCCAATCAGATGCTCCGGTCACGGCTGACAGGGACGGCAGCAGGCCGCGACCTGCCAATGATCGCCCCGCCCGTCGCACTCTGCACCGACAATGGAGCCATGGTGGCATGGGCTGGTGTCGAGCGGCTGCAGGCAGGCTCGACGGACCCGCTGGACGTGGCGGCACGGGCGCGATGGCCGCTGGATGCGGATGCGGACCCGCTTCCCTTTGCCGGCGTGAAGGCCTGAGTGATGACAGACAAGCTGCAGGACATGGCGGATCGGATCCTGGCGGGCCAGCGGCGGGCGCTTGCGCGTGGCATCACCCTGGTGGAATCCAGCCGCGCCGACCACCGCGAGCAGGCAAAGGAGCTGCTGGAGAAGATCGTCACCAGCACCGGCAATGCTGTCCGTGTCGGCATTTCCGGCACCCCCGGTGTCGGCAAGTCCACCTTCATCGAGGCATTCGGCCAGCATCTAACGGCGCAGGACCTGAAGGTTGCGGTTCTGGCGGACGACCCATCCTCCAAGCGTACCGGCGGCTCCATCCTGGGCGACAAGACCCGCATGGAACATCTGGCCCGCGACCCGAACGCCTTCATCCGCCCCTCCCCCTCCGGCGGTACCCTCGGTGGTGTCGCCCGGCGCACACGGGAAACCATGCTGCTGGCGGAGGCCGCCGGCTTCGATGTGATTCTGGTGGAAACCGTCGGCGTCGGGCAGTCGGAGACCACGGTCGCGGAGATGGTGGATATCTTCTGCCTGCTGCTCGCGCCCGGCGGCGGGGACGAGTTGCAGGGCATCAAGCGCGGCGTGATGGAACTGGCCGATCTGGTGATCATCAACAAGGCCGACGGTGACCTGCTGCCTGCAGCGCGCAGGGCCGCAACCGAATATCGCGGTGCGCTGGGCCTGATGCGACCGAAGACGCCGCACTGGTCGCCGCGCGTGCGGATGGCCTCCGCCGTGGAGGGCAATGGCATCCCCGAGGTCTGGCGCGACATCACGAAGTTCCGCAATGACATGACCGCCGCCGGAGCGCTGGAGGTCCTGCGCTCGGAGCAGGCCCGGTCATGGATGTGGCAGGAACTGACCGACAGCCTGGTTCAGGCCCTGATGGCGGATGCCGGTGTCGCCCGTGCCCTGCCGGAGTGGGAACGGCAGGTGATGGACGGCACCACCACGCCCGGCGCCGCAGCGGACGCCCTGCGCCAGATGTTCCTCGACGGGTCCAGACCGGGCTGAGCTGCCTCAGACCGGGTCGGTCAGCAGGCGCAGTATCGTTGCGCCGTCCGTTCCCATCGGCACCTGCTCGAAGTCCGCGACCAGCGGCAGCGCCGCCTGCAACCGTTTCAGGTACTCCGGCTTCGGCACGGACTCGATGTGGAACTGCTTCAGGTGGTCATTGACGAACTGGCTGTCGAGCAGGGTATAGCCCCCTGCCCGGAGCCGCGCCACCAGGTGCACCAGCGCGACCTTGCTTGCATCGGTGGCCACGCTGAACATGCTCTCACCGAAGAATGCCCCGCCAATGGATACGCCATACAGACCACCGACGATCCTGCCGTCCTGCCAGCACTCGATGCTGTGGGCATGGCCGAGCCGGAACAGCTCACCATAGGCGCGCACGATCTCGATATTGATCCAGCTGTCGAAACGACCGCGCCGGTGATCCAGTTCGGAGCAGGCCGTGACCACCTGTTCGAAAGCGAGGTCATGGGTGATGCGAAACCGGTCCTGCCGCACGGTGCGCCGCAGTCGCTTCGGCACGTGAAACCCCTCGATCGGCAGCACCCCCCGCTCCTCCGGGTCGACCCAGAAGAGCTGCGGATCGTCGCGGCTTTCCGCCATCGGGAACAGGCCGCGCGAATAGGCCTGCACCAGCAGACCTGGCGAAAGCCGGTCACTCACCGGCGGCGTCCGATCAGAACTTCGCCACCAGCCGGTCCAGATTCTTTTCCAGCCAGTGGATGTCGTAGTCGCCGTCGATGAAGGTCGGATCGTCGATCAGGGCAAGGTGCAGCGGAATCGTCGTCTTGATCCCGCCGATGACATATTCCTCCAGACAGCGGCGCAGCCGCATCAGGCATTCGTTCCGCGTCCGGCCATAGACCACCAGTTTGGAGATCAGGCTGTCGTAGTTCGGCGGCACCCGGTAGCCGTCATACAGCGCGGAATCGACCCGCACACCCAGTCCACCGGGGGCGTGATAGCCCTGAAGCAGGCCGGGTGCAGGCGCGAAGGTTGCCGGATCTTCCGCATTGATCCGGCATTCCATGGCATGCCCGGTGAATTCGACATCCGACTGCTTCATGCCGAGCGGGATGCCGGACGCGACCCTGATCTGTTCCCGCACCAGATCGATGCCGGTGATCGCCTCCGTTACCGGATGCTCCACCTGCAGGCGTGTGTTCATCTCGATGAAATAGAAGTTACCGTCCTGGTACAGGAACTCGATGGTCCCGGCGCCCCGGTAGTTCATCTCCGAAATCGCGTCGGCAACCACATTGCCAATCTGCTTGCGCTGGTCGGCGTTCAGGGCAGGTGACGGCGCTTCCTCCACCACCTTCTGATGGCGACGCTGGATGGAACAGTCACGCTCCCCCAGATGGACCGCATGGCCCTGTCCGTCGCCAAAGACCTGCACCTCGATATGGCGCGGCGCCGACAGATACTTCTCCATGTACATGGTGTCGTCGCCGAAGGCGTGCTTGGCCTCGCCACGCGCCTGCGACAGGGAGGCTTCCAGATCCTCTTCCCGCTCCACCACGATCATGCCGCGACCCCCACCACCGGCGGCGGCCTTGCACAGTACCGGGTACCCGATCTCCCGGGCAGACGCCTTCGCGGATTCGATATCCTCCAGCGCGCCTTCCGTGCCGGGCACCACGGGAACGCCAAGGCTGATCATGGTCTGCTTGGCCGCGATCTTGTCACCCATCAGGCGGATATGTTCCGGTGTCGGGCCGATGAAGGCGATGCCATGCGCCTCCACGATCTCGGCGAACCGGGCATTCTCCGACAGGAAGCCGTAACCCGGATGCACCGCGTCCGCGCCGGTGATCTCGGCGGCGGAGATCAGCGCCGGAATGTTCAGATAGCTGAGCTGGGGATTGGCCGGTCCGATGCAGACGGATTCGTCAGCCAGCCGGACATGCATCGCCTCCGCGTCGGCAGTTGAATGCACCGCAACGGTGCGGATGCCCATCTCATGACAGGCACGATGGATGCGAAGCGCGATCTCGCCGCGGTTGGCAATCAGGACCTTCTCGAACATGCGCCTGTTACCGTCCCGTCACTGGATCAGGAACAGAAGCTGTTCGTACTCGACCGGCTGTTCGTTCTCGATCAGCACGGCCACCACCTTGCCGGCCTTGGGGGCCGGTACGGGGTTCATGGTCTTCATCGCCTCGATGATCAGCAGGGTCTGGCCCTGGGTCACCGTGTCGCCGACCTTGACGAAGTCCGGCGCGCCCGGTTCCGGCGCGACATAGGCCGTGCCGACCATGGGGGAGAGTACTTCCGTCGACCCCGGATGGGCATCTGCTGCCGAAGGGGCGGCCGCTGTCGCTCCGGGCGCCGCAGCGGGCGCCGCCTGTTGAGCCGGAGCCGCTGCAGGAACAGAGGCCATGACGGTCTGCTGCACCTTGCGCTCCAGACGCAGCTTGATGTCGTCCTGTTCGATCTCGATTTCGGTCAGGCCGGTCTCGACGAGCAAGTTCGCCAGTTCCCGTACCGTGTCCACGTCCACCTTGAGTTTGGTCATGCTTACGCCATTGCCTGTTGGTTCCTGGACTTTATCTCGGCTGCGAGTGCCTGAAGCGCAAGGATATATCCCAGCGATCCAAACCCGCAGATCACGCCTTTCGCGGCGCGGCTGACATATGAATGATGCCGGAATTCCTCCCGCTGGTGAATGTTCGACAGATGAACCTCCACCGTTGGCAGGTCCACCGACAGCAGGGCGTCGAGAATCGCAACGGAGGTATGCGAATAGGCACCGGGATTGATGATGATGCCCGCATGCTTCGTCCGCGCCTCGTGAATCCAGTCGACGATCTGGCCCTCGTGATTCGATTGCCGGAAGTCGATCCCGATCCCGAATCCCTGCCCCACCTGGGTGCAATGGGCCTCGATATCACCAAGCGTCTCCCGCCCGTAGACCTCAGGCTGACGGGTGCCGAGCAGATTGAGGTTCGGCCCGTTGAGGATAAGAAGTGATTCACGCATGGTGTTGGTGCAAGCCCCTGTTGCCATATATCCGCCGTGGTTATAGTTCGTTTCCCGGTAGCGCGAAACCACCGCCGACATGTCCGACGCCAGACGCGAACGCCAGGGCATGGCGATTGTCACCCATCCCGAGAGGACCCGGCCACATGCGTATCTCCGTCAATGGCAAGCAGCAGATCGTTGAGGAAGGCACCACAGTGCGGGATCTTCTGAACCGGATGCGGGTGGATTCGCGCAAGGTCGCCGTCGAGGTGAACCTGGAGATCGTGGCCAAGTCCGCCTACGACCGGACCCAGCTTGAGGAGGAGGATGAAGTGGAGATCGTCCATTTCATCGGCGGCGGGGATGATGCGGCACCCGGCGGAGTGGACGAATCCGAGGACACCTTCGTCGTCGCGGGCCGGACGTTCCGTTCGCGTCTGCTGGTCGGCACCGGCAAGTACAGGGACTATGAGGAAAATGCCCGTGCGGTGGAAGCTGCGGGGGCGGAGATCGTCACGGTCGCTGTCCGGCGGGTCAATGTCACCGATCCGGATCAGCCGATGCTGGTGGACTTCATCGACCCGACGAAACTGACCTATCTGCCCAACACGGCGGGCTGTTTCACGGCAGAGGACGCTGTGCGGACGCTTCGGCTGGCACGGGAAGCCGGCGGCTGGGACCTGGTCAAGCTGGAAGTCCTGGGCGATCAGAAGACGCTCTATCCCAACATGCCGGAAACCATTCGCGCCGCCGAGAAGCTGCTGGCGGAGGGATTCGAGGTCATGGTCTATTGCTCCGACGATCCGATCCAGGCCAAGCGGCTGGAGGAAATGGGCTGCTGCGCGATCATGCCGCTCGGTGCCCCCATCGGCTCAGGTCTCGGCATCCAGAATCCGGTCAACATCCGCCTGATCGTGGAAGGCGCGACCGTTCCCGTGCTGGTGGACGCCGGCGTGGGCACCGCCTCTGACGCCGCCATCGCGATGGAACTGGGTTGCGACGGCGTTCTGATGAACACCGCAATCGCGGAAGCCAAGGACCCGATCATGATGGCGCGGGCCATGAAGCATGCGGTGCAGGCCGGACGACTGGCCTATCTGGCTGGCAGGATTCCCCGGAAGAAGTATGCGGATCCGTCCAGTCCGCTCGCAGGGCTGATCTGACCGGGACGCAGGTCTGATCACTTTCCGACTGCTGGCCGCATTGTGATCGGGCGTGCACTGGTGCGCCGCAGCAGCGGGGCGCATGCTGGTGCCATTATGCAGATCAGTTCCGTGCGCACGCTTGCATCGCTCGTGCTGCTGGCCATTCTCACTGTGGCCTGCACGCCGACCCAGCCTGTTTCCGTCACCCAGCACAATCGAATCAACAGCCTCGCGGTGGCGGGCAGTACCGTCGCGATCGCCAGCAGTGACCCGAGCCTGCGCACGGCGGACTTCAACAGGATCCTGGCCCAGCGCCTCAGAACCGCCGGGTTCAGCGTCACCGATGACGCTTCGACTGCGCGGTTCATTGCCAGCATGACGGCAGAGGTTCAGGAAGGCATCGAACGCGAGCACGTCGTGCGGACGCCGGAGTACTTCGTTCGCCGCCGCCTGGTGACACTGCAGAACGGTGATCAGTTTGTGGACAGGGAGCGCATCTACCTCGGTGACCGGGTCGATCGCTTCCGCTACACGCTCTGGCCCGCCATCGTCAGCCTGACACTCACGGAGCGGGAGACGGGCAATCCCGTATTCGAAGGCGAGGTCACGACGCAGGGATCCTGCGGCCAGATGGTGGCACTGATCGGGCCGATGCTGGATGCCCTGTTCAGGAACCTGCGCACCGAAAGCGGCACCGTTTCCAGTTTCTACGTCGAGGTTCCGACCTGCTGAACGGGCGCGTGCCTGTTTCCTGCCACAATCCGGGCCTACCAGCTTTGCCCATGCAGTGATTCTGCGGTTGGCGAGGCACGAGCCCCGGAAACCGGTTGCGCGATCACGCGGCTTGCGCAACAAAAGGGCCACGCAATATCCCGTCAGGCGGACAGCCCGACAGCAGATACATTCAGGACCGGTTCAGACAACATGTTCGCTAAACTCTTTGGCTGGCTATCCGCCGACATGGCGATCGACCTCGGTACAGCGAACACGCTGGTTTACGTCAAGGGTCGGGGCATCGTCCTGAACGAACCATCGGTGGTTGCGATCACCACGATCAAGGGCAAGCGACACGTGCTGGCGGTGGGGGACGAGGCCAAGCTGATGCTGGGCCGTACACCCGGCAATATCGAGGCAATTCGTCCCCTGCGTGATGGTGTCATCGCGGATTTCGATGTCGCCGAGGACATGATCAAGCACTTCATCCGCAAGGTGCACAACCGCCGCAGCTTCGCCAGCCCGCGCGTGATCATCTGCGTCCCCTCCGGCTCCACCGAGGTCGAGCGTCGCGCGATCATGGAATCAGCCGAATCCGCCGGCGCGCGCCAGGTGTTCCTGATCGAGGAGCCGATGGCTGCCGCGATCGGTGCCAACCTGCCGGTGACGGAGCCCACCGGTTCCATGGTCGTCGATATCGGCGGTGGCACGACGGAGGTCGCGGTACTGTCGCTGCGCGGCATCGTCTATTCGCGCTCCGTCCGTGTCGGTGGCGACAAGATGGACGAGGCGATCATCGCCTACATCCGCCGCAACCATAACCTGCTGGTCGGTGAAAGCTCGGCGGAGCGGATCAAGAAGGAGATCGGGTCCGCCTGCCCGCCGGACGAAGGCGATGGCTCCACCATGGAGATCAAGGGCCGCGACCTGATGAACGGCGTGCCGAAAGAACTGATCATCTCCCAGCGCCAGATCGCCGAGAGCCTGGCCGAACCGGTAGGTGCGATCATTGAGGCCTGCAAGGTCGCGCTGGAACACACTGCGCCCGAACTGGCTGCCGACATCGTCGACAAGGGCATCGTGCTGACTGGCGGCGGGGCGCTGCTGGGCAATCTGGACTATGTGCTGCGCCATGCGACCGGGCTGCCGGTCTCCATCGCCGATGAGCCACTGTCCTGCGTCGCCATGGGCACGGGCCGCGCGCTGGAAGAGATGAAGACCCTGCGAGGGGTTCTGCTCAACTCCGACTGATCCCGGGAACCTGATCGACATGGCCATCCGCAACGACGACCGGGTCTTCGTTGCGGCGGTCCGTGCCTTTGCGACCGCGCGGGGCATGTCGGTGGAGGCGCTGTCCCACGAATGGCTGCTGATCCTGACGACCGACGGCGGTCGCCGCTTTCCGCTGCTGGGCTATGACATCGGCCTGAACAATGCCACCACGCTGCGTATAGCCAACGACAAGGCCGCGACCGCGGACATGCTGGCGGCAACGGCCATCGACCACATCCCGCACCGGCTTTTCCTGAATCCCGACCTGCACGTCTTCACACGCGGCACAGGCAACTGGAAAAGCCTGCGCGCGGCCTTCGCCGAGGCCGGTCATGATGTGGTGCTGAAAGGTAACGAAGGCACCAGTGGCAAGGACGTTCATCGGGTGCGCACTCTACTGGACCTGGAGCGGGTGGCGCACGAGCTGTTCCGGAAAGAACGCTCCATCGCCCTCAGCCCCTGGACGGAGATCACGCAGGAGACCCGTTTCGTGGTGCTGGATGGATTGGTGCGGCTGGCCTACGCCAAGACGGTCCCGAGCCTCGCCGGTGATGGTGTTTCATCGGTCCGAAGCCTGGTCGCGCGGGCCATGACGCCGGAGATGGGTCCATCCCTCGGTGCCTGGCTGGAGGATCTGGAGGCCGATGAACTGGACCGGGTGCCTGAGGCTGGCGAGCGTCTCCCCGTCGGGTGGCGGCACAACCTCGGACAGGGCGGCGGCATCACGGAAGTATCGCGTGATGCCGCCGGGCATGAAACCGCCCTCGCCGCCGCTGCGGCTCTCAACCTGCGCTTCGGCAGTGTCGATGTGGCCTGCACGGCGGACGGTCAGCACAGGGTCCTGGAAGTCAATGCGGGTGTGATGCTGGAGCACTTTGCCCGCTCCGGCGCCGAACGGCGTGCCCGGGTTGTCGAGACCTATCACGCCGCGCTTGCAAGGCTTGTGAGCAGCCCCGCCCCCTGAAAAAAGCCCCTGACCTGAGCCAGCCGGTTCTGTTACGACTGGCGCATCTGGATTCATGGAATGCAATATCGGGGGAGACAATCATGAGCGGTACGTTCAAGGCGCTGGTCGCCAACAAGACGGACGCGGGCTACAGCAGCGAAATCCGCGATATCACGCTGGATGACCTTTCGGCCGGTGACGTCGTCGTCGATGTCGCCTACTCGACACTGAACTACAAGGACGGGCTGGCGGTCACCGGCAAGGGCAAGGTCTGCGAAAGCTTCCCCATGGTCTGCGGGATTGATTTCGCGGGCACCGTTGCCTCCTCCGACAATGCGGACTTCAAGCCCGGCGACAGGGTCGTCCTGAATGGCTATGGCCTGTCGCAGTCACATTCCGGTGGCTACGCACAGAAGGCGCGGGTACGCGCCGACATGCTGGTCAAGCTGCCGGAGGGTATCGACATGAAGCAGGCCATGGCCATCGGGACCGCTGGCTACACCGCCATGCTGTGCGTGCTGGCGCTGGAGAAGAATGATGTCACGCCGAAGGATGGCGAGATCCTGGTGACCGGTGCCGCCGGTGGTGTCGGGTCCGTCGCCATCGCGATCCTGGCCAGGCTCGGCTACACGGTCGTCGCCTCCACCGGTCGCGCGGAGACACATGACTACCTGCGGGGACTGGGCGCATCGGAAATGATCGACCGCAACACGCTGTCAGAAGCCGGCAAGCCGTTCCAGAAGCCGCGCTGGGCCGGTGTCGTGGACACCGTCGGGTCCACCACCCTGGCCAATGCCCTGGCGCAGACCAACTACGGCGGAGCTGTCGCGGCCTGCGGCCTGGCTGGCGGTCCGGACCTGCCGACCACGGTGCTGCCCTTCATCCTGCGCGGCGTCACCCTTGCCGGTGTGGACAGCGTCTTCGCCCCGATGGCCGCACGTCAGGAAGCCTGGACCCGCATGGCCACCGACCTGCCGAAGGACAAGCTGGACAGCATGACCGAAGTGGTTCCGCTGGCGAAGGTGCTGGAGCTCGCACCGCAGATCCTGGCCGGTCAGGTGCGCGGTCGCGTCATTGTCGACGTCAATGCCTGACAGCGCTGCCGCCGCATCCGACAAGCCTGACACGGCGGCAGCCGAAGCCTGGCTCGAAGCCTTCGGCGACGCGCTGTCGCGGCAGGACGCAGGCGCGGCGGCAAGCCTGTTTCTGGCAGACGGCCACTGGCGCGACATCCTCGCCTTCACCTGGCACATCCGCACGTTCAGCGGCACAACTGCCATCCGCGAAGAACTCGCGCGCCGTCTCGACACGGTGCAGCCGTCAGGCTTCGGTCTTGCGAAGGACCGGACACCGCCCCGCAAGGTGAAACGCGCCGGTCGGGAATCGCTGGAGGTTCTCTTCGATTTCCGCACCGCCGCAGGTCAGGGACAGGGTGTGGTCCGGCTGGTACCGGACCCTGACGGTTCCGGCGAACTGCGCGCCTGGACCCTGATGACCGCCCTGTACGGGCTGAAGGACCATCCCGAGCGGCTCAGTGCCGCACGGGCGGGGGGCGACGCGTTTGCCCGGGAATTCGGCGGCGCCAACTGGCAGGACCACAGGGACCGCGCCCGCGCCTATGCGGACCGGGAACCGGCCGTTGTCGTGATCGGGGCCGGACAGGCCGGACTGGCCATTGCGGCGCGGCTGAACGCCCTGGGCGTCGATACCCTGCTGATCGAGAAGAACAAGCGCGTCGGCGACAACTGGCGCAGCCGTTACCACTCCCTGACCCTGCACAACGAAGTCTACGTCAACCATCTGCCCTACATGCCGTTTCCACCGACCTGGCCGGTCTATATCCCGAAGGACATGCTGGCGAACTGGTTCGAGTTCTATGTCGAGGCGATGGAACTCAATTGCTGGACCGACACCGCGCTTGTCGGCGGCGACCATGATGTCACGACCGGTACCTGGACCCTGAATCTTGAGAGCGGGGACGGAGCGAAACGCGTGGTGCGTCCGCGTCATGTCGTCTTCGCCACCGGTGTCAGCGCCATTCCCGTCATCCCCGACCTGCCCGGACTGGACATGTTTCAGGGCACGGTCATGCACTCCGGCTACTATACGGATGGCAAGGACTGGAAGGGCAAGCGGGCGCTGGTCGTCGGCACCGGCAACAGTGCCCATGACGTCGCCCAGGACCTGCAGGCCAGCGGTGCCGACGTGACCATGGTCCAGCGCAACCCGAGCTACATCGTCAGCCTGGCGGAGGCGCAGAAGGTCTATGCGCTGTATGACGAGGGGCCGCCGCTGGACGACTGTGACCTGCTCGCGGCGTCCTTCCCCTTCCCCGTGCTGCGCCGGTCGTACCAGCTCTCCACCGCCGAGATGAAACAGGTCGATGCCGACCTGCTGGCGGGGCTGGAGGCGCGCGGCTTCAGGCTGGATTTCGGGGAGGGCGAGACCGGATTCCAGATGAAATACATGCAGCGCGGCGGCGGCTACTACTTCAATGTCGGCTGTTCGGATCTGATCGTCAGCGGCGATATCGGCCTGTTGCATGATGCCAACATCGAACGTTTCAACGAGAGCGGCGCGCTGCTGGATGACGGCACGACACACGCCGCCGACCTGATCGTGCTGGCCACCGGCTACCTGAACCAGCAGGAGACCGTGCGCGCCTGGCTGAACGACCGCATTGCGGA
>CAXBNO010000014.1:0-16478 GCA_963976775.1 uncultured Kordiimonadales bacterium | reverse complement strand
GGCCAAAGAACAGGCCGACGGGCGCCACCGCCCCCAGCATGTCACCGAACGCCAGCCGCGACAGGCCCCGCGCACGGCAGAACAGCAGCGCCGCGACGATCACCCCCAGCAGGCCGCCGTGGAACGACATGCCCCCGGTCCAGACCTGCGGAATCTCCGCCAGATTCTCCAGGAAATAGCCGGGTCGGTAGAACAGGACATAGCCCAGCCGCCCGCCAAGCAGGACGCCCAGCGTGGCCCAGGCCAGAAAGGCATCCGCATCGTCGCGGGTCAGCGGGGAATCCGGTCGGTCGGCCAGCCGCATCGCCAGCCGCCAGCCGAGGATCAGACCGGCGACATAGGCCAGCGCGTACCAGCGGATGGCCACCGGCCCGAACTCGACCAGCACCGGATCAATGGTGGGAAACGGAATTGCATACATGCGGCTGGTCTACAGCGGAATGTGCGGCAGCGAAACAGCGCTGTCGGGCAACACGTCCGCTATTCGGCCCGCTGCCAGATGTCGTTCCACCACTTCGTGTCGGGCTTCTCCGGGATCGACATCTGGTCGCGAATCCCGTCGATGGGCCAGCCGGTCAGACTGGCCAGACGCTGTGCCTCCTGCTCCATGCGGTGCGGCAGGGTCTGGCGATACAGGTCCGCCGCCGGACAGGTGGCCTCCCCGTTCCAGGGATGGCGGATGACATAGCGGGTCTGGAAGTTCTCCGCATTGTCGGTCAGGCGGAACGTGATGTCGTCGGGATGGCTGGTCGCGTCATAGCGCATGTGCAGACGGGTGACGAAGGCATCCACCGGTCCCGGACCGGGACGGGGCATGATGCCAGTGCCGGGACGCGGTTGCGGCACCGTGCCGGGCAGCGGCTTCGGCTCCGTGTCCGGCGCCACCCACCAGGCACCCAGCGTGCGCAGTTCCGCCCGGGACAGGGGATCGGCGGCGCAGGGATCGCACCAGTTCATGTTCCAGGCGTACTCCAGGAAGGCAACACCGGGTTCGCGCCGCGCCTGCTCGGCGAACAGGGCCGGGTAGACCTCCCCGAACTTGTCCCGCACATGCACGGGCAGCTCGTCGCCACTCGGCATCTTCACGGTACGATAGTTGGCGCTTTCCACGCGGCCGCCCTGGGTGATGGCAAAGACGAAGAGTTCCTGCTCGCCATCGGCATTCAGCATGCCCATGCGGATCGGCAGCATGAAGTGCTCGCTCTCGAAGGCGATCTGCAATGGCCGCAGGTAGGTACGCCCCGACCGGGCCTTCTCCCCCAGGTTCACCTTGGTCACGAAGAACTTCATGCCCATGGCGATGTAGTCGCCGAGCACCTTGTCGGCGGCCTCCGCGACGTTGTAGCCGTTCTCCCGCAGCCAGGTGCCCAATCCTCCGGACTGCTCCGCAGACAGGATCTGGATGTCATATTCGCCGACGGTATATTCGGCCTCCACCTTCACACCCAGCGCCTTGTCACGGGCGGCGGCACCCTCCGCGTCCTCCACCCGTGCCGACTGCATGGCCAGCGCGCGGAAGCGCCGCTGCATGCAGGGATCCTCGTCGAAGTATTCCACCAGCCGTGGCGCGGTGAAGGCATCCAGGTGATCGACAATTGCCGGCTCGGCCACATTGATCTGGTCGCGCCCCAGCACCGTCGGTGTCGGAATGACCAGGGCGAATTCGGAAGGGTCGCCACGATAGTCGTTCGCCATGGTGATGACGGTACGATCCAGATGGCGCGCCATCACCACCTTGGACACCCGGTTGAACATGCTGCTGTCGCCCTTGGCGACGAAATAGCCGCAGAAGGCCGACGCCGGGAGCGCGGCACTGACAAGCAGGCCGGTCATCAGGGCCAGCAGGCGCAGGTTCAGGCCGAGGGCCAACCAGGGACGTGGACGCATCATTCGTACTCCATTCATCTACCTGCCCATCATGCTGCCCGCGTCGTATGACGACAATGGGGCAACGGGGGGCAGTCGGCCTCGTGACAGTTCGATGCTGGCCGAAACATTTTTCCGTGGCACTGCCCTATGTTGCTGACACCCCGCAACCGGAGACGCGATCGTGACCAGGCCTGCACCGCGACTGACGACAGAACTCCTCTGCCTTGCCCTGCTGGCGACGCTGTGGGGATCGTCCTACCTGTTCCTGAAGGTGGCGGTGACGGAGATACCGCCGATTACCCTGATTGCCGTCCGCGTCTCCATCGCCGCCGCCTTCCTGATGCTCGTCATCACCGCACGGCAGGAAAGGCTGCCCCGCGATCCGCTGACCTGGCGGCGCCTGCTGGTGCAGTCGTTCTTCAACAGCATAGGGGCCTGGCTGCTGGTCGCCTGGGGGCAGCAATATGTCGACAGCGCGCTGGCCAGTGTCCTGAACTCCACGTCGCCCATCTTCGTCTTCCTGATGACGGTGCTGTTCACGCGCCACGAATCGACCAGCCTGATCCGGCTGGGGGGGCGCGATGCTGGGCATCCTCGGCGTTGCCCTGATCATCGGTGTCGATGCGTTGCAGGGACTGGGGCAGCAGGTTGCGGGACAACTCGCAGCCGTTGCCGGGGCCGTGCTCTATGGCGTGGCGGCGATCTATGGCCAGCGCCGGTTCGGGCACCTGTCCGCACCGGTCACTGCGGCCGGGACCATGCTCTGGGCCAGCGCCGTGCTGGTGCCGCTCAGCCTGCTGATCGACCGGCCCTGGGAACTCCGCCCCTCCACCCAGGCCATGGCAGCGGCGGGGATGCTGGGACTGTTCTGCACCGGTATCGCGCTGCTGCTCTATTTCCGCCTGTTGCGCACGCTGGGCAGTCTCGGCCCCGCCAGCCAGGCCTACCTGCGTGCCGGGATCGGGGTCGGTCTGGGCATGATCTTCCTGGGTGAGACAATCTCCCTGACTGTCGGCTTCGGCCTGATCGCGGCAATTCTGGGCGTCGCCATGATCAACCTGCCGCCATCGCTGTTCGCGCGACCGTTCTTCAGGCGCCCCCGCTTGCCATGACAGAGATCCCGAGCAGCAGGATCGCCACCTGAAACACCTGCCGGAACCGTGCCTCCGGCAGCAGCGTGCGGATGCGTCGTCGCGACATCATTTCGGCAATCAGGAACGTGGCAATGACGATGGCGAGAAGTAAGGGGCCGGGTGACACCCTACTTGCTGGTCATGATCCAGACGCCGTCCCAGTCGTCGCCGGGCGGGTTCTCCTTCATCAGGGCGCAGCGCTCGATGTAGGTATTGGCCAGCTTGTCGGAATCGTTCGCCTTCAGCGCTTCCTCGAAATAGCTGACGGCCTTGTCCCATTCCTGATGGCGATAGCGCTTCACGCCCTCGTTGAAGTTGCCGAGCGCGTCCATCAGGTTCGGGAACGACTGGTCGTTGTGATAGTCGAGGCATTCGAAGACGCCGACCGGCTGGGTCTTGCCCTTCACCACCACCTTGTCGATATCGCGCAGGCGATAGACACCCTTCAGCTTCGCGACCGTGTATTCGGACAGCAGGATGCGGGCATTGTACTGCTTGCAGGCGCTTTCCAGACGGGCGGCGAGGTTCACGCCGTCGCCGATCATGGTGTAGTCCATGCGCTTCTTGGAGCCGATGTTGCCCGCGACGATGGAGCCGGTGTTGAGACCCAGCCCCATGTCCACTTCCATGTCGCCGCGCGCCTTGCGGATGACGTTCCATTCCCACAGGCGCTTGATCATGTTGATGCCGGCGCGCAGGCCCCGATCCTCGTCATCCTCGTGCGGCACCGGGATGCCGAAGGCGGCCATGATGGCGTCGCCGATGAACTTGTCGAGCATGCCGCCCTGTTCGGAGATGCAGTCCACCATCAGCTCGAAATAATCGTTCAGCAGCGCCACCGTGCCCTGCGCGCCGAGGGATTCGGTGATCGTGGTGAAGCCCCGCACGTCGGAGAACAGGACCGTGGCAACGGTGTCCTTGCCGCCCAGGATCTCCTCCTGATTGCCGCCCTTCAGCATCTGGTCGGCCAGGCCGGGATCCATGTAGCGTGACAGGGTGGACTTCACCCGCTTCTCGTTGGAGATATCCTCCATCATGATCAGGGTGCCGAGCGGCTTGCCGTCGCCGGAGGTCAGCGGCAGCACGTTGACGTTGGCGGAGACCTTTTCCTCCCCGAACGCCAGTTCCGCGTCGACCGAGGTATCACCTTCGCGGCTTTCCTCCACCCGCTCGATCTTCTCCAGCAGCCAGGCGTTGGCCTCCCCGAAGACGTCCGCCGCCTTCTGTCCGATCACGTCCTTGGCCAGCGTGCGCATGATCCGCGCACCGGCCGCATTGCAGGTCTTGGCCTCACGCTCCTCATCGAAGGTGACGACACCGTTCGACATGGATTGCAGCATGCTCTCGTTGTAGTTCTTCATCGCCTGGATATCGCCGAACAGCTTGGCGTTCTCCAGGCCGATGGCGATCTGTGCGGTGAAGGCCTTCAGGCGGCTCTCGTCCTCGTCGGAGAACGGGCCACCGCGCTTGTTCAGCGCCTGGGTGACGCCGATGACCTTGCCGGCCTTGTTGACCACCGGCACGCAGAGGATCGACCGGGTGAAGAAGCCGGTCTGCTTGTCGAAGCCCGGGTTGAAGCGCAGGTCGGCATAGGCATAGGGAATGTTGACCGTGTCACCGGACACGAACACCGCACCGGCAATGCCCAGATGGTTCGGCAGACGGATCTCCACCGAATCCAGCCCTTCGCCCACATGGCTGAACAGTTCGTTGGTCTTCTCGTCATTGATGAACAGGGTGGAGCGTTCGGCATCCAGCATCCGGGTCGCTTCCGACATCACCCGCTGCAGCAGCCGCGTCAGTTCCAGTTCGGAGGTCATGTCGGAGACCACGTTCAGGAACTCGATCTCGCGCTTGCGGGTGCTCTCCATCCGCTCGACCAGCTGCATCGACTGCAGGGTGATGGCGCACTGGGTGGTCATGCCCTCCAGAACCGCCATGTCGAGATCGGAGAACTCGCCCTCCGCCTTGTTCAGCACCTGGGCGACGCCGATGATCTCCCCCTTGGCGTTCTTCACCGGGGCGCAGAGGATCGATTCGGTGACGAACCCGGTTTCCTTGTCCACATCCGCATTGAAACGTTCGTCTTCATAGGCCTTGTGGACGATCTCGCCCTCGCCGGAATGGAACACGGCGCCGGCAATGCCCGCATTGTCCAGAATACGGATTTCATGGGTGCGGATACCTTGCGCCACCCGCGAGTAGAGCTCCCCCGTGGAACTGTCGTGCAGGAACAGGGTGCCACGTTCGGCGCGCGTCTCCTTCACGGCAACAGTGATCAGGGTGTCCAGAACAGCATCGAGCGTGTCCAGCGCCGCGACCTGGCGTGAAACATCGAGCAGCATCTGCAGATGGCGCAGATGCTCCGACTGTGACATGCCGTCGTTCTTGCCGCCCGTCGCCTTTCTGGGGCTTCTGGCCGGGCTGTCATACATGCTGCTTCTCCTCCAGCCGATCACGCAGCTTCTGGATGGTGGTCCGCAACTGGTCCAGTTCATTCACCTGCAGACGCTTGCTTTCCTGCATGTTCTCACGCTGCAAGGCACGCATCTCATCCATCTCATCGCGCAGCGCCTGCACTGTATCATGCAATTGGCGGTTCTCAGCGGCCATTTCACGCTTCACCCGCTGCACGGCGGCATCGGCGGCGACCCTGGCTTCATCCATCCCGTCACGCAGCGATTGCGCCATGGCTTTCAGGTCGCGAATCTCCCCCGCCGCCCCCTGGCGTTCCTGCTGCACCAGCCGCTGGGTCTCGACCCGCTGTTCCTCCAGCGTGTCACGCAGGGCTTGCGCGGTATCCTTCAACTGCTGGATCTCGGCCGCCGCCGCCTGCTTCTCCGCCTGCACCAGCCGCTGGGTCTCGTTCATCTGCTCGGTCAGCCGGTCGCGCAGGGACTGGGTGGTGTTCTTCAGTTCCTGAATCTCGGCGGAGGCGGCCTGCTTCTCCGCCTGGATCAGTCGCTGCGTTTCCATCCGCTGGGATTCCAGCGTGTCACGCAGCGCCTGCGCGGTTTCCTTCAGTTGCTGGATTTCGGCGGCGGCACCCTGGCGTTCCGCCTGCACCAGACGCTGCGTCTCCAGCCGCTGGGCCTCGACGCTGTCACGCAGGGCCTGCGCGGTCTGCTTCAGCTCGCGGATCTCGGCGGAGGCGCCCTGGCGTTCCGCCTGCACCAGCCGTTGCGTCTCCACCCGCTGGGACTCGAGTGTGTCGCGCAGCGCCTGCGCCGTGTCCTTCAACTGCTGGATCTCGGCGGAGGCGGCCTGCTTTTCCGCCTGCACCAGCCGCGCGCTTCGGCTGCGCTCGTTCTCCAGTTCGTCGCGCAGGGCCTGGGCGGTATTCTTCAGCGTTCGGATCTCGGCCTGCGAGGCGACTTCGGCCTGCTGCACCTTGCGCCGCGTCTCGCGGTCCTTCTCGTCCAGCGCATCGCGCATCGCCTGGATGCCGCGCTGCAACTGCCGCAGCTCCGCACCATTCCCGAGGGTTTCTACAGCCATCTCGACCCGTTTCACTGTTCGGCAGCAAGCCTATCAGCCTGATTGATAACGGAATCCTACCGGAATTGGCAGCCTGACGGTAGAGCGAAGCTTTCGTCGGGGAAATGTTCCGGAATCGTGTGACTGAAATTTGTGCAGTGCAACAATTTTCGGCAGCCATGTGCGCGTCACATGCCCAAAATCCTTTCTGCACAAAAAGCATGCAATATATTTCATATATATTTCAATGTATTACTCCCCCTCCTACAACGAGCCGCATTGGTATCAAGCTTGCTGAACAACTGCCTTCGGGGGACGCCGGTCTGGCGTCTGTATCGCGATGAGGAGTGCGTTTCGCAATGTTCAAGAAAACCCTTCTGGCCGCCGGCATTGCCGGTGCGGCCCTTTTCGGCGTTCAGGCAGCCGCCAATGCCGCCAGCCATTCAGAGGGGGACTCGTTCCAGTTTCCCGGCGAATTCTCCGCCAATGTCGGTTTCGTTTCCGACTATCGCTTCCGCGGCTTCACGCAGACTGACAGTGAGCCCGCACTCCAGGGCGGCTTTGACTGGAGCCATGACAGTGGTGTCTATCTCGGCGTCTGGGGCTCCAACGTCGAGTTCAATGACGCGCACCTCGAGACCGACTTCTACGGCGGCTTCGCCAATGAGGTTGGCGGCCTCTCCTACGACGTCGGCATCATCTACTACGCCTATCCGGGTGCATCCGACCGTTTCAACTTCAACTTCTTCGAAGGCTACGTGAGTCTTGGCTACGACTTCGATGTCGCCTCCGTCTCCGCAGGTACCGCCTATTCACCGGACTTCTTCGGCAGCACGGGTGACGCCCTCTACACCAACGCGGGCGTGAGCATTCCCCTGCCCGCTGACTTCGCGCTGGATGCCGGCATCGGCTACCAGATGATTGATCAGGGGACGTCGGTGATCGACTGGTCGGTCGGCCTGTCGAAGTCGCTCTTCGGTTTCGACTTCAGCGTCTCCTACGTCGATACCGAGCAGAATGCTGTCGGTTCGGATGCGACAGTGATCTTCGCGGTCTCCCGCTCCTTCTGATCGTTCATCCCCCGGCCTCGGGTCGGGCAGTGGCAACCGGACAGATGCCCCGTCGGCCCGAAAGGGTCGGCGGGGCATCTTCTTGCCCGCTGAAGATTTATTGTGCGCTGCACAAAATTATCCCTTGACGCTGCAGGTGCGAGGTTACATATAGGGTTCATGTTGCAGCGCACAAAAAGAGGGCTGCACCGAACAAACACGATGCAGGAGCGAAACAAATGACCAAGGCTGCTTTCCCCTTCGCCGACTTCGGCAAGATGATGACCGAGATGAAGATGCCCAACTTCGATTTCACGTCGATGATGGCAATCCAGCAGAAGAACTTCGAAGCTGTCACCGCCGCCAACCAGTTGGCCATGGACGGTTTCCGCACGATCTTCGAGCGTCAGGTGACCATCGCCCAGCAGGCTGTTGAAGAGGCCCAGACGGCCCTCAAGGGCCTGAACGAAGGCGGCGCCAAGGTTGACGTCGAGACCCAGACCGAGGCTGCCAAGGCCGCCATGGAGAAGGCCGTTGCCAACGTCCGTGAGCTGACCGAGATGGTGACCAAGTCCCAGGGTGAAGTCGTGGATGTGCTGCAGAAGCGCATGCTCGACGGCATCGAGGAAGTGAAGGGTCAGATGAAGCTGAACTGATCACGCTTCAACCGACCGACTGATCCGGAAGCCCGCCGCAGGAAACTGCGGCGGGCTTTCTGCATTCAGGCTTCCGCGATGGCCCCGACGGGTAGAAAGATGCGATCGGGGCAGATGGCATTTGAACGCAGGTGCACACCGCGCCATTATCCGGCCAGCACACCCTTCCCCAACACCCTGTGGAGCGTCCCCGTATGCGTAACGACGAAATCCATGACGGTGACGAAACCCAGGACGACCGCGGCCTGACCCCGGAACTGGTACGCGAGATCCGGCTGGCGCTAGACGCCGGCGATGAGGAGAAGGTCCGCGAAGCGCTCGCCGGGCTGCATGCTGCCGACCAGGCTGACCTGTTCGAGCTGTTCGACCGTGACCGCCGCGAGGCCCTGTTCCGGATGGTCGGCGACACTCTGGAACCCGAGGCACTGGCGGAGATGGACGAGCCGGTGCGTGACGCACTGGTGGAAATGCTTGGCCCACGCCGGGTGGCGGAGGCGATCTCGGCACTGGACGAGGATGATGCCGTCTACGTTCTGGACGCCCTGAGCGAGGAACAGCAGCGGGCGGTACTGAACGCGGTCGCGGAAGATGTTCGCCGACCGCTGGAAGAAGGCCTGTCGTTCGGGGAGGATTCGGCCGGTCGCCTGATGCAGCGCGACTTCGTGGCGGTCCCCGCCTTCTGGTCCATGGGTCAGGTCATCGACCATCTGCGCCGGACAGAAGACCTGCCGGACGAATTCTACGGACTCTATGTCATCGACGCGGCCTTCAAGCCCATCGGCTGGGTGCCGCTGGACCGTGCCATGCGCACCAAGCGGCCGGTGCGGATCGGCGACATCATGGATGCGGACCCGATCAGCCTGCCGGTGGACATGGACGAGGGCGATATCGCCTACCAGTTCCGCCAGTATGGTCTCACTTCCGCCCCCGTCGTCGATGACAACGGCCGGATGCTCGGCGTGGTCATGGTCGATGACGTGGTCGAAATCGTCGAGGAAGAGGCGGAGGAAGACCTGTTCCAGATCGCCGGTGTGCGCCAGGACGACCTGAACATCTCAATCCTGCGCACGACGAAGAGCCGTTTTGCCTGGCTGCTGATCAATCTCGGCACCGCCCTGCTGGCCTCTGCCGTCATCGGCCAGTTCGATGCAACCATCGAGGCCGTGGTGGCCCTGGCCGTGCTGATGCCCATTGTCGCCTCCATGGGCGGCAATGCCGGAACGCAGACCCTCGCCATCGCCGTCCGCGCCCTGGCGACGAAGGATCTGACGACATCGAACGCATTGCGCCAGGTCTCGAAGGAACTCGTGGTCGGTACCATCAACGGTATCGCCTTCGCGGTGCTGATCGGGCTTGCCACCTTGCTCTGGTTCCAGGATCCGGTGCTGGGCGGGGTCATCGCGGCGGCCATGGTGATCAACATGATCGTCGCCGGGCTGGCCGGAATCCTGATCCCGCTGGGCCTCGACCGGGCCGGGGTCGACCCGGCGATCTCCAGCGCCGTGTTCCTGACCACAATCACCGACATCGTCGGCTTCTTCGCCTTCCTCGGCCTGGGCGCCTGGCTGCTGCTATAGTCCGGTTCACGGAGCGAAAGCCAAGCCCCGCTGGAACGGGAACGGGAACGAAAACGGCGCCGACGGAACAGATCCGCCGACGCCGCAATGTTTCGACCGAAGTCTTGTTCGTCAGGCAGCGACAGCCGCCTTGGTGTCATAGGCACCGCCGTCGCTCCAGGTCATGCGCGGGTTCAGCACCTCGTCGGGCACACCCGGGCAGGATGTCGGCACCTGGAAACCGAAGTTGGGGTCGGTGCGCGTCGGCACACCGGCCAGCGAGCCGTCGAGCGCGGCGTTCAGCAGGGCGCGCGTGTGATGGATCGGCATGCGCTGTCCGACGCCATAGACCCCGCCGGTCCAGCCGGTGTTGACCAGCCAGCAGTCGGCCCCGTGCTTCGCGATCTTCGCGCCCAGCAGGTTGGCGTAGACGGAGGGGTGACGCGGCATGAACGGTGCGCCGAAGCAGGTGGAGAAGGTCGCCTGCGGTTCCTTGCCCAGCCCCTTCTCGGTGCCCGCAACCTTGGCGGTGTAACCGGACAGGAAGTGGTACATCGCCTGCTCCGGCGTCAGCCGGGCGATCGGAGGCAGCACACCGAAGGCATCCGCCGTCAGCATCACGACATTGTCGGGATGCCCGGCGACACCGGTCGGGCTGGCGTTCGGGATGAATTCGATGGGATAGGACGCGCGCGTGTTCTCGGTCAGGCTGTTGTCGAACAGGTCCAGTTCCCCGGTCATCGGGTCCATCACCACGTTCTCCAGCACCGTGCCGTACATGCCGGTGGTCCTGTAGATCTCCGGCTCCGCCTCCGCCGACAGGTTGATCACCTTGGCGTAGCAGCCGCCTTCGAAGTTGAAGACGCCGTCATCGGCCCAGCCATGCTCGTCATCACCGATCAGCATGCGCTTCGGGTCCGCGGACAGGGTGGTCTTGCCGGTGCCGGACAGGCCGAAAAAGATTGCCGAGTCACCTTTCTCACCGACATTGATCGAGCAATGCATCGGCATGATCGAGCGTTCCGGCAGCAGGTAGTTGAGGATCGAGAAGACCGACTTCTTGATCTCTCCCGCATAGTGGGTGCCGCCGATCAGCACCATCCGGCGGGCAAAGTTGACCAGGATGAAACAGTCGGAGCGGGTACCGTCACGCTCGGGATCGGCGCGGAAGTTCGGGGCCTGGACGATGGTGAACTGCGGTGCGAAGTCCGACAGTTCGTCCGCCGTCGGCTGGATGAACATGTTGCGGGCGAAAAGGTTGTGCCAGGCACGCTCCGTGATGACACGGACGCCCAGGCGATGGTCATGCGCCGCACCGGCCCAGCAGTCCTGCACGAAGACCTCGCGTCCGGTCAGATAGCCCTGCATCCGGTTCAGCACGCCGTCGAAGGTTGCCTCGGTAATGTCCTTGTTGACCGCGCCCCACCAGATGCTGTCGGCGGAACTGCTCTCGCGCGTGATGAACTTGTCCTGCGCCGAGCGACCGGTATGCACGCCGGTTTCGACCACCAGCGCACCGCCGCGGCCGATCCGTGCCTCGTGCCGACCAAGTGCCGCAGTGTAGAGCGCCGCAGTGCCGTAATTCCAGTGCGCCGTGCTGACGCCACCAAAGCCCTGTTTCTCCAGCCCGTGGCTGCTGATCGTCGGTCCGAGGTTGTCCAAGTTGCTCTCTCCCCACCGGCACGTGAAGCGCTGCCGTGCCTGATCCTACTTCAAAGCCTGAGAAATGCCCTTCGCGGCATGACGCGGGCACCATGCACCGCTGAGTTTCCTGCCTGTAGCAAAAGTGTCGTCAACATGGCCAGTCGCTTTAGCGTCTCAACCGCGATTCCCGGCAAAAAAAGTGCATCTGCGCGGATTCGCGCCGCGCCGGAAGGCGGATCCAACCGTGGAGGAGAGAATCACGCGGATGTATCAACCGTTGGTCCCGCAGCCGGATTCCCCTTCGCCACGACAACGCGGGCCGGGCGCAGCAGGCGGCCATTCAGGGTATAGCCTTCCTCGATCACATCGACACAGGTACCCGGCGGGGCACCCGGAATCTCGATCTCGGTCATTGCTTCGTGCAGGTTCGGATCGAACTTCTGCTCACGCGCCTCGATCTGCTTCACGCCATGACGTTCGAAGATCTGTGCCAGTGCCGCCCGGGTCACCTGCACGCCTTCGATCAGCGCCACCAGGTTGGCATCCCCGGCATCCTGGGGCACCGAGGACAGGGCCCGGCGCAGGTTGTCGGCTACCTCGCACATGTCGCGGGCGAATTTGGTCGCCCCGAACTTCAGCGCATCCTGCCGGTCGCGTTCGGCACGCTTGCGGGTGTTCTCCAGATCGGCGTAGGTGCGGACCAGCCGGTCCTTCAGCGCCGCGACCTCGGCGGTCAGTTCCGCGATCTGGTCAACCTCCGGCAATCCGACCTCGATACCGACATCGGTCTCACCCGTGTCGGTCGGCGCGGGCTCCACGCCCGCCAGGCCGCCTGTCGGAGCTTCGGCAGGATTGGCCTGTTCCTGATTGGCATCAAAATTGGCCGCTTCCGCCGCCGTTTCTTTCTTGTTCTCGTCAGTCATCAGTTCGCCCTGATCGCAAGGAAATCATCTGCATTGATGTGTGCTGTTGCTGGCAGGTGGCGGTTTCGGTAGCCCACGTCAACCCATCAGGCGACCAACCACCTTTGCCGTGTAGTCAACCATGGGAATGATCCGGGCGTAATTCAAGCGCGTCGGACCGATCACGCCGATGGAGCCGATGATCTGCTGCTTGCTGTCCGTGAAGGGTGCAACGATCACCGACGACCCCGTGAGACTGAACAGATTGCTCTCCGACCCCACGAAAATCCGCACCCCTTCGCCGTCCTGGGCCAGGTCGAGGATGTTCAGCAGATCACCCTTTGCCTCCAGATCATTGAACAGCAGGCGCAGCCGTTCCAGATCCTCGATGGCCGTGATGTCATCCAGCAGGCGGGATCGCCCCCGGATGATCAGGCGGCTTGGCGTATTGTCGCTGCCGGCCCAGTCGGCCAGTCCCGCCTCCACGACGTTGGCCGCCAGCCGGTCCAGCTTCGCCTGCTGCTGCTCGACTTCCTTCAGGATCTCGTCGCGCGCTTCGCGGATCGTGCGACCGCGCAGGCGGTCGTTCAGATAGTTCCCGGCCTCCACCAGCGCCGAAGGGGTCAGTCCCGGCGTCACGCTGATCAGCCTGTTCTCCACCACGCCACCCACCGTAACCATGACCACCAGGGCCTGATCCGGCGACAGGCTGACGATCTCCAGATGCTTCAGCGGCTGGTCGTTCTTCGGCACCGTCACCAGACCGGCATAGCCGGACAGGCTGGAGAGCAGTTCCGAGGCTTCGGTCAGCACGTCGGTATAGTTGCGGCCCTGCGTCACGCAGCGCCCTTCGATCGACGCGCGTTCGTCATCGGTCAGGTCCCCGATCTCCAGCAGGCCGTCGATGAACAGCCTGAGACCGAGATCGGTCGGCAGACGCCCGGCGGAGGTATGCGGTGCATAGAGCAGCCCGGCTTCCTCCAGATCCGACATGACATTGCGGATCGATGCCGGCGACAGCGGAGAGATCAGCTTGCGCGATATGGTGCGCGAGCCCACGGGCGCGCCGGTCTGCAGGAAATCCTCCACGATATGGCGAAAGATCTCACGACTGCGCTGGTTCAGGGACTGGATCGTGTTGTTCTCGCTCATGCGCTCAATCTAGGGAGTCCGGTGTCCGCATGGAAGGTGCCGATGAGCGCGGGTTGAAGATATTCGGTGCGGGGGATAGAACGCGCCACCACTTCAAACGGAAAAAGCCCCCCGGAATGCCGACCCGTGCGGCCAGCTTTCCCGCGAACGAACAGCAGCAGGAGTTTTCATGTCCCGTCCCTCCGGTCGCGCCGCCGACCAAATGCGCGCCGTCAGCCTGGAACCCAGCTTCTCCCGCCATGCCGAAGGCTCCTGCCTCGTCCGCTTCGGTGACACCCACGTGCTTTGCGCCGCCACCGTGGAGGAGCGCGTGCCCGGCTGGCTGCGCAATTCCGGGCGTGGCTGGGTCACGGCGGAATACGGCATGCTGCCGCGTTCCACCCATACCCGCACCGACCGCGAAGCTGCCCGTGGCAAGCAGTCCGGTCGCACGCAGGAGATCCAGCGTCTCATCGGACGCTCGCTGCGCGCAGTGACCAACATGGAAGGCTTCGGCGAGCGCCAGATCCGGGTCGACTGCGACGTGCTGCAGGCCGATGGCGGCACCCGCACGGCGGCGATCACCGGCAGCTGGGTCGCACTGCACATCGCCCTGAAGGGGCTGGTGGACAAGGGCGCCATCAAGTCGATCCCGCTGGTCGGTCAGGTCGCCGCCATTTCCTGCGGCATCTATCAGGGCCAGCCGGTGCTGGACCTGGATTATGACGAGGACTCGAAGGCCGAGACCGACAGCAACTTCGTCATCACCGATGGCGGCACGCTGGTGGAGATCCAGGCCACGGCGGAGGGCACGCCCTTCACCGACGCGGAGTTCATGGAGCTGCTGCGGCTGGCACGGAAGGGTGCCGGGGAACTGGCCGAGCTGCAGCGCGCGGCGGTCAGCGACTGAGCGCCATGGCAAGACGCCTGACAGAGAAACGGATCGTCGTCGCCAGTCACAATGCCGGCAAGGTGCGGGAGATCAATGACCTGCTGCACCCCTTCGGCCTGGAAGCGGTTTCGGCCGCCGACCTGAACCTGCCGGAACCGGATGAGACCGAGGACACCTTCATCGGCAATGCGCTGCTGAAGGCCCGCGCTGCCGCGCGCGCGTCGGGCCTGCCCGCGCTTTCGGATGATTCCGGTCTGGCGGTGGATGCGCTGGATGGCGCACCGGGCATTCATTCCGCGCGCTATGCCGGTCCCGACCGGGACTTCGACTACGCCATGGCGCGGCTGAACCGCGACATGGCCGCCAGCGGCAGGCCGGAGCGGACGGCGCGTTTCATCTGCGTGCTGGCGCTGGTCTGGCCCGATGGCGAGGAAGCGGCCTTCGAGGGCAAGGTGGAGGGTGAGATCACCTTTCCGCCGCGCGGGGACCATGGCTTTGGCTATGATCCGGTGTTTCAGCCGCTGGGTCACAGCATCAGCTTCGGTGAAATGGACCCGACGGAGAAGCATGGCATGAGCCACCGCGCCGACGCCTTCCGTCAACTGATCGCCGCCTGCCTGTCAGACTGAAACCACCGAAGGTCCACCTCAGCCCGGCTGAATGAATGGCTGCGTAGTCACCTCTGCCTCCCGCTCGCCGCTCGGGGTCTCGACGACCAGCCGTGTCCCGGCTTCGGCCAGCGGACTGTTGATCAGCGCAATGGCGATGTTGCGTTGCAGCCGGATGGACGGCACGGCAACCGAGATCAGGCCGGCCGCATTTCCGCTCCGGTCGCGCACCGGCCAGTTGTGATCACTGGGTTCCAGCGTCGGCGGTTCGATGAACAGGCCAACCCTGCGGCGCTTCGGTCCCTCCGCCCGGATCTTCTTCAGCGCTTCCTTGCCGATGAAGTCCGGCGCCATGTCCAGATTGATGAAGTCCCCCAGACCGAGTTCGAGCGCGTTTGCGTCGGGGCGGGTGTCCGCCCCCCAGGACAGCAGGTCCCCCTCCGTCCGCTCCACGACATTCGGGGCACCGGGACCGATGCCGTGGGGCAATCCGGCAGACATCACCCGATCCCACAGATCGGTACCGCGCGTTCCGTCCATCAGGTAGATCTCGAACCCCGCCTGCTTGCTCCAGCCGGAGCGTGCAAGGATCAGGGGAATGCCGTCGAGTTCGGTTTCACGGAAGGCAAAGTACTTCAGGTCCCGGACCCACTCCCCGAACAGATCCGCCACGACCAGAGGTGCGTTCGGGCCCTGGATGGCAAGTGGTGAAACATCCGGCTCCGTCACCTCCACGTCCAGGCCCAGCGCCGTTGCGATCCCGCCAACCCAGTACTCGATGTCCGAATCGGCGATGGAGAACCAGAAACGGTCATCGGCCAGTTTCAGCAGCACGGGATCGTTGATCAGCTTCCCCGTCACGTCGCTCAGCAGCGCGTAACGGCCCTGACCGACCCGCATCTTCGAGATGTCGCGCGGCGCCAGCATCTGCACCAGTCTGGCCGCGTCCGGTCCCGCGATCTGGACCTGACGTTCCGCCGCCACGTCCCAAAGGGCCACCGTCTCGACAAGGCGCCGGTACTCGGCTTCGAAATCGCCGAAGCCGGTCGGCATGTACATGTGATTGTAGACCGTCATGTCGCTGACACCGGCCGCGACCGTTGCGTCGAAATAGGGGGACTTGCGGATGCGCGGCCCGATCGTGATCCGGAACGTCATGGCGATATCTCCCCACCGTTTCCTGCCTGCTTACAGCCCTATCGAACGGACCGGGTATCCCGGTTGCGGCAGTTCCTGTCGGGAACGGGCTTTCCAGACGCTCTTCGGGCGCATAAAGCTGGACCCGGCCTGCAAGGATGGAGAGATCGGTCATGAACTTCGAGGCTTTCGTCACCTGCGCCGTGACCGGGTCCGGTGCCACCACCGACAAGTCACCGCACGTGCCGGTCACGCCTGAGCAGATCGCCGACAGCGCCATCGAGGCCGCGCGGGCCGGGGCCGCGATCGCGCATATCCATGTCCGCGACCCGGAAACCGGCAGGGGCAGCCGGGACACGGCGCTGTACCGCGAAGTCGTGGAACGGGTGCGCGCCTCCGATGTCGACGTCGTCATCAACCTGAC
>CAXBNO010000013.1:0-16528 GCA_963976775.1 uncultured Kordiimonadales bacterium | reverse complement strand
GCGTCAATGGGCGCGCCCATGTCTCTGTCGATCCGGACCTGCTGCAATCCATGGCAGTCAACGGCAAGCCGGCCGTCTCCGCCATCGTCGTGCAGGTCGATGAGGCCTATCTGCATTGCGCCAAGGCCTTCATCCGCTCGAAGCTCTGGGATCCGGCAGTGCAGCAGGACCGCAAGGTGCTGCCGCCGCTGTCGAAGATGATCGCGGATCAGACCAACACGACAATTGATGTGGAAGCGTCCGAGAAACAGCTTGAGCAGGCCTATCGCGAAACGCTTTATTGAACACACGGGAACAGCATTCCGGGGAGGAAGAGCAAATGGCGGAAATCGGTTTCATCGGCGTCGGCAACATGGGGGGCCCGATGGCCCGCAACCTTCTGAAGGCCGGTCACACGGTTACCTGCTTTGACCTGTCGGCGGACGCGGTGCAGGGCATGGTGGCGGCAGGCGGCAAGGCCGCAGCCAGCGCACAGGACGCCGCAACGGGCCGCGATGTCGTGGTTTCCATGCTGCCGAAGGGGGACCATGTCCGCGCCGCCTATCTGGGGGACAGCGGTGTCATCGCTGCGGCGAAGGCGTCCGGGTCGCTGCTGATCGACTGTTCCACGATCGACGTTTCAACCGCGCGCGAAGTCGCCGCGACAGCCGCCGCATCGGGTCTGGAAATGGTGGACGCACCGGTTTCGGGCGGTGTCGGCGGCGCGGAGGGTGGCACACTGACCTTCATGTGCGGCGCGACGGAAGACGGTTTCGCGCGGGCGGAACCGATCCTGTCGAAGATGGGCGCGAAGATCGTTCATGCCGGCGGGTCGGGCAACGGCCAGGCCGCGAAGATCTGCAACAACATGGTGCTCGGCATCTCCATGGCGGCGGCCAGCGAGGCCTTCGTGCTGGCGGAGAAGCTGGGTCTGGATCATCAGACCTTCTTCGACATCGTCTCCACCTCGTCGGGCTATTGCTGGTCGATCAACGTCTACTGCCCGGTTCCGGGTCCGGTGGAGACCAGCCCGGCCAACCGCGACTATCAGGCAGGCTTCACGGCCGAGAACATGCTGAAGGACCTGCGTCTCGCGGCGGCCGCAGCGGCCGACACCGGCACCGACACCCACATGGGGGCGGAGGCCGAGAAGCTCTACACCGCCTATGCCGAGCAGATGGCACAGGGACCGAAGGACTTCTCCGGCATAATCAACATGGTGCGCCAGAACAGCAGCAAGTGAAGCCGGGCAGGCAGGGGGACCGTTCACCATGAACTACTGGCTGTTCAAGTCGGAGCCGAATACCTGGGGCTGGGATGACCAGGTGGCGCGTGGTGACAGGGGCGAACACTGGGACGGCGTGCGCAACTACCAGGCCTCCAACAACATGAAGGCGATGAAGGTTGGCGACCGGGGCTTCTTCTACCACTCGGTGAACGAGAAGCGCATCGTCGGCATCGTCGAGGTGATCCGGGAATATTATCCCGATCACACCGATCCGAAGCAGCGCTTCGGCATGGTGGATGTGAAGGCAGTACGCCCCTTCACGACCCCCGTGACGCTGGAGGATGTCAAGGCGGAGCCGCGGCTTGCCGAACTGCCGCTGATCCGCCAGTCGCGCCTGTCGGTCATGCCGATCCCGAAGGATGCCTGGGACCTGATCTGCCGGATGGGGCAGACCGAGCCCTGAGCCGGTGAGCGCCCCTGCCCCATTCCGTTCCGGTGAGTCACCGGAGCTCGCAGCGGCGCTTGAGAGCCTGTTTCAGGTGGACCCCGACCTTCGGCAGGCGCGGGCCGTCGCCGGGGCGCTGCCGGACCGCAGCCGCCCGCCCGGCCTGAAGACCCTGATGAAACTGATCGTCGACCAGCAGGTCTCGCTGGCCTCCGCCGCCGCCATCTGGGCCCGGGTGGAGGCCGCGACCGATCCGTTCACGGCGGAGCGGTTCCTGCGCCATGACGAGGCAGCGCTGAAGGCCATGGGACTCAGCCGCCCGAAGATGCGCTACATGCGTGCGCTGAGCATCGACATTGTCAGCGGCGCCCTGCCCCTCGACCAACTGCACCGGATGAATGACGACGAGGCCATGGCCGCGCTGACCGCCGTCACCGGAATCGGGCGCTGGACGGCGGAGGTCTATCTGCTGTTCGCCCTCGGTCGGTCGGACATCTTCCCCTCCGGCGATCTGGCGCTGCAGGTGGCGGTGCAGGATCTGAAGCGCCTGCCCGAACGGCCCGGCGAGAAGCAACTGCGCGAGATCGCGCAGGCCTGGCATCCAAACCGGGGCGTCGCCGCGCGGCTGCTTTGGCGCTACTATGGCGTTGTCCGCAAACGCGCCGATCCGGTGAGCGTTGCCTGAGCGGAGCAGACAGCCCCCGGTGGAGCAGCAACGATGGAACTCGGCAATTTCTCTCTCAGCCTCGCGGTGAAGGACATCGAAGCCTCCCGCGCCTTTTACGAGAAACTCGGTTTCACGGCCTTCGGCGGTGGCACCGACCACGGCTGGCTGATCATGACCAGCCCCACCTGCGTCATCGGCCTGTTCGAGGGCATGCTTGAACGCAACACGCTGACCTTCAATCCCGGCTGGGATGCCCAGGGCCAGACCCTGGAAGACTTCACCGACATCCGCGAGATCCAGCGCCGCCTGAAAGCCGACGGCGTCACCTTCGTCAGCGAAGCCGACGAGGACAGCACCGGCCCCGCGAACTGCATCGTCGTCGACCCCGACGGCAACCCGATCCTGATCGACCAGCACGTCTGACTCATTTCACCTGAACCTGCCTGCGAGGCCCGAAACGAAGCGTCAGCGGTCCAGCACGGCCTGGATATGGCGGTCCCAGTAGGGCGGGTCGCCGAAATGGTTGTCGAGGAAATCGATGAAGGCCCTCACCTTGGGCGAGAGGTGGCGGCGGTTGGGGTAGACGGCGTGGATGCCGAACTGCGGCAGTTCGAAGTCACACAGCAGTGGCACCAGACGTCCGTCGCGGATGGCCCGGTAGGAGATGAAGGTCGGATCACGCAGAATGCCCAGGCCTGCAATTGCTGCTTCCCGCAGCACCTCGCCGTTGTTGGAGCGCATGGTGCCCCGCACCTGAACGGGAATGCTGCTGCCATCCGGTGACCGGAACGTCCAGCTGCCGGGGTGCGGTGCAAGTGTGTAGATCATGCAATTGTGGTTGCGCAGGTCACGCGGGTGCTGTGGCATGCCGTGTCTGGCCAGATAGTCGGGGCTGGCGGCCAGCATGCTCCGCGCCGGGGCAAGCTGTCGTGCGATCAGGGTCGAGTCCTGCATCGACGATATCCGCACCGCCACATCGATGCCGCTGTCCACCAAATCCACCAGGGCATCGGTCAGTTCCAGGTCCACCGTGATCTCCGGATAGGTCTTGGCGAAGCCGGTCAGCGCCTCTGCCAGGTGCATGGTGCCGAAACTCATCGGCGCATTGACCCGCAGCCGCCCGCGCGGCGCGTCCTGCAGGTTGGCCACGGCGGCCTCTGCGGCCTCGGCCTCCTCCAGGATGCGGGCGCAGAAGTCGAAGTAGACCGTTCCGACCTCGGTCAGGCTGACCTGGCGGGTATTGCGGTTGACCAGACGCGCGCCCAGCCGTTCCTCCAGCCGTGAAAGCTGTTTGGAGACCGCCGATTTCGATAGCGAGAGCCGTTCGGCAGCCTGCGTCAGGCTTCCCGCCTCCGCGATCGCGGCGAAGACGGCCATGGCAGAGAGATCATGCATCGAGGGTTCCTGTTTCCATCCGGAAACCGGATTGTTCCACGGGGAGAGTGGTCTGTCAGCCCGGGCCGCGCCATATTCTCCCAGAGAGCGCAACGGGAGGTGGAAGACATGGGACAACTCGAAGACGGTGTCTGGCGGGCGGTGCCGCGCAAGCCATCAGCAAAGGGCGAGTTCGTCCGCATCGACGCGCAGATGCGCAACTGGATCAGGGCCGACGGCAGCAGCGATTTCCCGCCGGAGGCCGGGCGCTACCATCTCTATGTCTCCTACGCCTGCCCCTGGGCCCATCGCACCCTGATCTACCGTGCGATCAAGGGCCTGCAGGATGTCATCGGCTTCTCCGTCGTCAGCCCGCTGATGCTGGAGAACGGCTGGGAATTCACGGAATATCCCGGCGCGACCGGGGACCGGGTGAATGGTTTCACCTATTCGCACCAGCTCTACACCACCGCCAATCCGCGCTATTCGGGGCGCAGCAGCGTGCCGGTGCTGTGGGACACCCAGGGCCGGACCATCGTTTCCAACGAGTCTTCCGAGATCATCCGCATGCTGAACAGCGAGTTCGATGCCTTCGCGAAGCCCGGCGACTATTATCCGGAGGAACTGCGCGCCGAGATCGATGCGGTGAACACGCGGGTCTACGAGACCGTCAACAACGGCGTCTACCGCAGTGGCTTCGCGGTGAAGCAGGACGCCTACGAGGAGGCTGTCCACGCCCTGTTCGATTCGCTCGACTGGCTGGAAGAGCGCCTGAGCCGGAGCCGCTATCTGGTGGGCGACCGCATCACGGAGGCTGACTGGCGACTGTTCCCGACGCTGATCCGCTTCGATCACGTCTATCACGGGCACTTCAAGTGCAACATCCGGCGCCTGGTGGATTATCCCAACCTGTTCGCCTGGACGCGGGAACTCTACCAGTGGCCCGGTGTGGCGGAGACGGTCAACATGGACCACATCCGCACCCACTACTACGCCAGCCATGAGAACGTGAACCCGACCCGGATCGTCTCCGTCGGACCCGACATCGACTTCGGCGCGCCGCACGGACGCGGCAACTGACGTCGGTGTCAGTCGCTGCCGCTGTCCTGGAAGATGTCGAGGACGGAGATGCCGACATGTTCCCCGGTGACGACGATCTCGCCCCTGGCAATGATCTTGTCGTTGGCCAGGATCCAGGCCGGGTCGTCCACGTCGGCATCGAGTTCGATGACCGCGCCGCGACCCATCTTGAGTAGCTGGTGAATGGGCATCTGGGCACGCCCGAGCACGACGGAGATTTCCACCTCCACATCACTCAGCGCCATTTCGACGGTTGCCGTATCCTGCTTGCTCATGTCCACTCCTGCTGAATCTGGCGTTATCATGAGGCAACGTGGTTAGCAGGCGGTAAACAGAACGCATGAATTCCGAATGGCGGATATCGAGCGATCCGGTCCCCTACACGCAGGCCGTGGACTGGATGGAACAGCGCGTCGCGGCGATCCGCAACGATGGCGTGCCGGACTGCATCTGGCTGCTGGAACATCCGCCGCTCTATACCGCCGGCACCTCGGCCGATGCCGCCGATCTGTTGCAGCCCGACCGGTTTCCGGTGTTTCACAGCGGGCGCGGTGGTGAATATACCTACCACGGACCGGGACAGCGGGTCGGCTATGTCATGCTGGACCTGAAGCAGCGCGGTCAGGACCTCCGCCGCTTCGTGCATGATCTGGAGTCATGGGTCATCGCCACCCTCGCCGCCTTCGGTGTGACCGGAGAGCGGCGAGAGGGTCGGGTCGGTGTCTGGGTGGTCCGCGATGACGGGCGGGAAGACAAGATCGCCGCCATCGGTGTGCGTGTCCGGCGCTGGGTCAGCTTTCACGGCATTTCGATCAATGTGGCCCCCGATCTGGAGCATTTCAGCGGCATAGTGCCCTGCGGTATTCAGGATCATGGTGTAACGTCGCTGGCCGATCTGGGGATCGATGCGAGCATGGCGGAGGTGGATGCGGTGCTGAAGCAGGCTTTCCTGACCATCTTCGAAGCGCGGGAGGGCGTGGCGGCATGAGTGTTTCAGCGGATACCGCCCTGCCCCTTGCCCCCTATACCGTGCTGGATCTGACACGGGTGCGCGCAGGGCCGACCGCCGTCCGGCAACTGGCCGACTGGGGCGCGGACGTGATCAAGATCGAGATGCCGGATGCTGCGGGCGGTGACGGCGGACTGGGCGGGCCGCGCGATGGCCCCGACTTCCAGAATCTGCACCGCAACAAGCGCAGCATGACCCTGAATCTGAAGCAACTGGCGGGGCGGCAGGTCATGGCCGATCTGGTGCGCCGGGCCGACGTGGTGGTGGAGAACTACCGCCCCGACGTTAAGGAACGGCTGGGCATCGACTGGCCCGCACTGGAAGCCATCAATCCGCGCATCATCCTGGCCTCCATCTCCGGCTTCGGCCAGGACGGCCCTTACCGGAAGCGCCCCGGTGTCGACCAGATCGCGCAGGGCATGGGCGGTCTGATGTCCATCACCGGCGACGCCGACGGGCCGCCGATGCGGGTGGGTATTCCCATCGCCGACCTGACCGCGGGCCTGCTGGCGGCGCAGGCGATCCTGATGGCGCTGATCGGGCGCGGGCAGACCGGCAGGGGCCAGTGGGTGCGGACGTCGCTGCTGCAGGCCCAGACCTTCATGCTGGATTTCCAGGCGGCGCGCTGGCTGGTGGAGGGCGAAGTGGCGGGCCGTGTCGGCAACGAACACCCGACCTCCGTGCCCACCAACGCCTATGCCACCGCCGACGGTCACATCAACGTCGCTGCGGTCGGTGACACGATCTATCGCCGGTTCTGCGAATGCATCGGCGCGCCGGAGCTGGCCGATGACCCGGACTATGTCAGCGGCGGCAGGCGCTACCGCAACCGGGCTGCCCTGAACGAACGGGTCGCGGCCATCCTGAAGACCCGCAACAGCGCCGACTGGATCGATGTGCTGAACGCGGCGGGTGTGCCCTGCGGCCCGATCAACAGCATCGACCAGACCTTCGCCGACCCGCAGGTACGGCATCTCGGCATGGCGCGCCGGGTGGAGGATGACGGGCCGGACCTGACACTGGTGGGACAGCCGATCCAGATGGGTGACCTGGACCCGGTGCTGCGCCACCGCATTGCACCGAAGGGTGAACACACCAACGACATTCTTGCCGGATTGGGCTACGACGCCGACCGGATCGCGGCGCTGCGCGCCGATGGCATCATCTGACTGGGGAAGAGGCGATGAAACTCGATACGACACGGATGCTGGCGGAGAAGGACGGGGCCATCGGCTGGATCATCTTCAACCAGCCGGAAAAGCGGAACGCCGTCTCCGTCGACATGTGGGCCGCGATTCCGGCGATCGTCGATGCCTATGCCGCTGACCCGGACGTCCGGGTGATCATCATGAAGGGCGCGGGCGACAAGGCCTTCATCGCGGGCGCGGACATTTCCGAGTTCGGCGAGAAGCGCAACTCGCCCGAAGCCACCAAGGTCTATGACGCCGTGGCGGGCAAGGCCCATGCGGCACTGGTGAAGGTGAGGAAGCCGGTCATCGCCATGATCAACGGCTTCTGCATCGGTGGCGGCGTTGCCGTCTCGCTTTCGGCCGATATTCGCATCGCCGCCGACAATGCGCGCTTCGCGGTACCGGCGGCGCGGCTCGGTCTCGGCTATGGTGTCGGGGGCACGAGGCGCCTGCTCGACATCGTCGGCCCGGCCTATGCCAAGGAAATCTTCTTCACCGCCCGCCAGTTCGACGCGCCGGAGGCCGAACGCATGGGCCTGATCAACCGCATGGTGCCGACGGCGGAACTGGAGAGCTATACCCGCGACTATGCCGCCCGCATTGCCGCCAACGCGCCGCTGACCATCCAGGCCGCCAAGCTGACCATCGACGAACTGGCCCAGGACCCCGACCGTCGTGATCTCGCCGCCTGCGACGCCGCCGTCGAAGCCTGCTTCGCCAGCGACGACTTCCGCGAAGGCCGCACCGCCTTCATGGAAAAGCGCCCGCCTGCATTCAAGGGAAGCTGAGCGGGCCGCTGCACGTCCGCACTCGTTTCCTGCGCCGCTGCATGGGCTCGCGGATCAAGTCCGCGAGCGCCGTGTCTGGGGTGAATGCATGTAAATCACCGGCCACCCCACAACACAGACGGCGTGCCTGGGGTGGATGCACGTAAATCACCGGCCAGCCCACAACACAGACGGCGTGTCTGGGGTGGATGCACGTAAATCACCGGCCAGCCCACAACACAAACGGCGTGTATGGGGTGGATGCATGTAAATCACCGGCCAGCCCACAACACAAACGGCGTGCCCGGACTTGATCCGGGCACCCATGTGCCGCGCGCGCCGTGAATTTCATGGCGAGGGTGTATCCCTCACCCCCTCATCGTCCGCGTCGCCTCCATGTCCACAGAACGACCATCCCCGGCGATCACCACGCCGTAGACCTCCCGCGCGCCTTCGACGCTGACGATCTCATCACGGACGTCGCGGAGCACCAGCGCCGGATCGCGTTGCTTCGGGTCGCCCCAGCCGCCGCCTGCGGGGGACGAGGCCTCCAGCCGGGCGGGCGGGAACTCGCGGACGCCGTACTTCGGTGCGGTGAATGTGGTGCCATCGGCCGACTGCACATGCATGGTTCCGGCGGATCCTGTGCCGCCGCCCTGGATGCCGAAGCCGGAGGGGGTATCCAGCCCCTCCCCCCGAAAGGAATAGGTCGCGTCGCCGGTCACATCGACGGCGTAATGCACCCCGCTGCCGCCCCGGAACGTTCCGGCCCCCGCAGCGTCGGTGCGGAATTCCTGACGGCGGATCATGGCGGGGTAGATCCGCTCGTAGCCTTCCGCGTTCGGCAGATGCAGGCCACCCAGCGCGATCAGCAGGCCGATCTGGTTGAAGCCGTCGCGCCCCTCCACAGCGCCACCCGCCGCATTGGCGGCCCAGTTGTACATGACATAGGGCTCGGTACTGCCGGGCTGGCGGCCGGAGGTGATGTTGTGGATTGTCTTGCCCCAACCGGCGCAGGCGCGGGACGGCACTGCCTCCCCCAGCGCGCGCCAGATGGCGTGAACGATCTCATGCGCGATGAAGACGGTACACATGGTCAGCGGCGCGGGCGGGCGCGGGTTCACCACCGTGCCATAGGGCGCCACGATCTCGATGGAGCGGAACGCACCCTCATTGCGCGGCAGGTCCGGGTCGAAGAAGGACGCGAGTGCCATGTAGACAGCGGAATGGGTATTGGCGAGCGACGAGTTCTTGAAACCGCGCATCTGCGGGTCGGAGCCGGTGAAATCCACCTTCACCCCGTCATCTGTCACGGTGAGCGTCACGCAGACCTTGATGTCGCGCTGCTCGAAGCAGTCATTGTCGGTGATCTCCGTGGCGCTGTAGGTGCCGCGCGGCAGTTCCTCGCAGGCCTGCCGGAAACGCTGGTCGGCATAGGACAGCAGAGCATCGAAATAGCCCGCACCGGTTTCCCGTCCCAGTTCGGTGACCAGCTCCGCCAGACGCTCCGCACCGATGCGGGTGGAGCCGATCATGGCGCGCAGATCGCCGTCCAGCAGTTCCGGCGTGCGGCTGTTGAGCAGCAGCAACTGCCAGAGGTCGTCGCGCACTTCGCCACGCTCGAACAGTTTCAGCGGTGGCAGGCGGATGCCTTCATGGAAGATCTCGGTGGCCTCGGGATTGTAGGTGCCGGCCGCGCCGCCACCGATGTCGGACTGATGCGCCCGGTTGCAGGTCCAGGCCGCCAGCTCCCCATCGACGAATACCGGGCGGCTGATCACCCAGTCCGGCAGATGATTGCCACCGGCGACGTAAGGATCGTTCGACAGGAAGATGTCGTCGCCCGGCGAAAGCGTCAATAAGGGCGCGCACGGTGAAGCCACCACCGCCGGTATGGATCGGAATGCCGTCGGCCTGGCTGATCAGGGTGCCGCTGGCATCGGCAATGAAACAGGAAAAATCATGGCTCTGGTTGAAGATCGGGCTGCGCGCGGTGCGCGTCATGACGAAGCCCATCTGGCGGGAGATATGGTCCAGACGATTCTGCACCAGCGCCAGGGTCACCGGATCGATGTTCATGCTGCGCCTCCCGCTGCAATAAGGATCAGGTAGTTGCCGTGGTCATCCACGCTCAGATCATCCCCCGCGCCGACCAGAACGGTGGTTGTCGGAGCCTCGATGATCGCCGGGCCCGTCAGCCGGTGTCCGGGCAGCAGGCTGTCGGAAGCATGCACCGGTACATCGGCCCAGCCCGTTGCCGCATCGACGAAGGCGCGTCGGTGATCCTGTGGCACCGGCGCATTGCCGTCCGCGCGTTCGGCCATTCCCTTCGGTGCCTGCCGTTCGATGCGGCCCGTGGCGACCGCGCGCAATGCGGTGATCAGCAGCTTCCCGTCGGGCTGGATATGGCCGAAGCGCCGTTCATGATCCGCCTCGAACGCCTGGCGAATGGAAGCCCGGTCAAGTGTTTCACCGGTCTCCGGCACCACCGTGCGCAGCGACCATTGCTGGCCCTTGTAGCGCAGGTCGAAGACCCGCTGGACCTCCGCCTCCGCAGCCGTGAAACCTTCCCGCTCCAGCGCCCGTGCTGCCGTGTCGAGCAGAGGGCCAAAGCCCTCCGCCACCTCAGCCGCCGTGATCTGGTCCAGATTGCCGTCCATCACCCTGAGCGAATCCAGTCGCACGTCCGACCAGAGCATCCCCAGCGCGCAGAAGGCTCCGGCCTGAACCGGCACGAACACCCGTTCGCAGCCAAGCGCACGGGCGACCGCCACGCCATGCATCGGTCCCGCTCCGCCAGCCGCCACCAGGGTGAAGCGTTTCGGGTCGTAGCCACGTTCCACCGACAGCCGCTCCACGGCGTGCAGCAGGTTCTGTTCCAGCAGGCGCAGGATGCCGATGGCCGCCTGCTCCACCGTCAGGCCGAGCGGTCGGGCAACATGATCCTCGACGGCCTGCGCCGCACGTGCAGGGTCCAGTGTCACCGCGCCGCCCGCCATGGGTCCGGGCCGCAGCCGCCCCAGCACCAGATGCGCATCCGTGGCCGTCGGGCGGTCGTTGCCCAGCCCGTAGGCGGCGGGTCCGGGATCGGCCCCTGCCCCCTCCGGCCCGACACGCAACATGCCACCGCCATCGACACCGGCCAGCGTGCCGCCACCGGCGCCAACGGTGTGAATGTCCACCGCAGGCGTGGCCAAGTGATAGCCGTCGATCTCAAGTGCATCGGAGACCGGCACGTCGCCACCTGCCATCAGCGTCACATCGCAGCTTGTGCCGCCGATCTCCATCGCCACCAGATCATCGATGCCGGTCAGCGTCCGATAGAGGTTCAGCGCCCCGACACCGGCGGCCGGTCCCGACAGGGCCAGGTTCACGGGCCGCGCCGCAGCCTCCTGCGCCGAGACCACACCACCGTTGGATTGCACCAGCAGGATCGACTGCTGCAGTCCCGCCGCCTGCAACTGCTGCTCCAGCCGCTCCAGATACCCGACGACCTTTGGTGCGATATAGGCATTCATGACAGTGGTGGAGCCGCGTTCATACTCCCCCACCACCGGATTGATCTCCGATGACAGCGACAGCCAGCGGCCTGACCATTCTGCCGAGACGACCTCTGCCACCTGTCGTTCATGCACCGGATCGACGTAGGCATTCATCAGGCAGACGGCGATGGACTCCACACCCTCCGCCTCGAAGAACCGCACCGCGTCACGCACATCGTCGGTGTTCAGGGGCGATTCCTCGCCCCCGTCCCGGTCCAGACGCCCCCGCACGGGGCGGCGCAAATAGCGTGGCACCAGCACCGGGGGAAAGGGCGCGCGGTGGTCCCACTGGTCGGCCCTCAGGCCGCGCCTGATCTCCAGGAAGTCGCGAAAGCCTTCGGTCACAAGCATGCCGACAGACACGCCCTTCCGTTCCAGGATCGTGTTGGTGGCAATGGTCGATCCATGCACGAACAGGCGGCACTGCCGCAGCAGGTCGCCGACCGCGACGCCCAGCGCCGCTGCCGCCACATCCAGCACATTCACCACGCCCTTCGCCGGATCGGCGGGCGTCGAGGGAGACTTGAACACGCGCAACGACCCGCTGGAATCGATCAGCGCCATGTCGGTGAAGGTGCCACCAATGTCGACGCCGATGCGCCATGGTGGTGTTATCGCGGCCTCATGCTTCATGTATCGTCCTCCCCATCGGCGCAGTCTGTACGTTCGGGGCGGGCGCATCAATCACGGGGAGCAGATGGCAGCCATGGCGAAGGAAATCGAGTTCTTCTGGGACACGGGCAGCACCAACACCTATTTCGCCCTGCACCTGATCCGCCCGCTCGCCGCCCGCCACGGCGCGACGATCCGGATGCGTCCGTTCAACCTCGGCCACGTCTTCCGGCACCACAAGTATGTGCTGATGGAGGAACCGGCGGCCAAGATCGCCAATCGCAAGCGCGACCTGGAACGCTGGGCGGCGCGCTGTGACCTGCCCTTCCGCTTTCCCGACACCTTTCCGATCAAGACCAGCATTTCACTGCGCGGATCGCTGGTCGCGCGTGAACTGGGCTGCGAGGACGCCTATCTGGACGCCATCTTCCGCCGCTACTGGGAACAGAATGACGCCAGCATCGCGACACTTGCAGGATTGGCCGATGTCGCGCAGGAAATCGGCCAGGACCCCGAGGAATTCGTCCGCCGGACCGAAGCGCCAGACATGAAACAGGCCCTGATCGACGAAACCGACAATGCCCTGAAGCGCGGCGTGTTCGGTGCGCCGTCATTCATCGTCGGTGAGGAGCTGTTCTGGGGCAAGGACCGCATGGAATTCATCGCGGACGCCTTGCAGGGCGCGGACTGAGGTGCGCCTGCGGCTGCATACCCGCTACCGGAATTCCGCCCGAGAACGGGTGCGGATCGAAGCGCCCTGAAGGGCTCTGTCGCCCTCACCAGAGGAATTCTGTTGCGAGCCGACAGGAAATCTCGCTTGTCCGTCTTAAAAGCAGACCTGATGCTGGCAGAGCGATCAGATCAGAGTGGAATGCAGACCCATGCGATGGAGCGATCTCGAGACCCAGCAGTGTGCCGTGGCCCGCGCAGAGTCGGTGCTGGGTGATCGCTGGACCATGATGGTGGTGCGCGACTGCCTGCTCGGGGTGCGACGGTTCGAGGATTTCCAGTCCCGTCTCGGCATCGCCCGGCGGGTGCTGACAGAACGTCTGAACATGCTGGTGGAGAAGGGCGTGCTGCGCCGCGAAGCCTATTCGCAGCGGCCCCTGCGGGAGGAATATCGCCTGACCGAGGCCGGGCGCGATCTGATGCCGGTCATTCTGGCGCTCTCCACCTGGGCTGACCGGCACCTGCCCCATCCGGGCGGCACGGCGGTCACCTATCGTCATACCGACTGCAACATGGTCATCGAACCGCGCATCGACTGCCCGCAATGCGCCAGTCCCCTGACCACACGAAATACACGGGCCGTCGTGCGCGGCAGTGTCAGCGAAAAGGACCAAGGAACATGAATGCTCCGGGATCACTGAAGGAAATGACCGGCCTGCAGGCGCTCGAGATGGCGTTCAGCAATGCCGGTTCCGCGCCCAGCATCGGGCGGACGCTGAACTTCTCCGTCGCGCATGTCGAACACGGGCGGGTGGATTTCGAGGGGGAGCCGAATGAGAACCACCTGAACCCGCTGAAGACGGTTCACGGCGGCTATGCCGCGACCCTGCTGGATTCCTGCATGGGCTGCGCGGTGCATTCGACCCTGCCGGCGGGCAAGAGCTACACGACGCTGGAACTGAAGATCAATTACATCCGTGCCATGCGGCCGGGCATCGGCAAGGTGCGCGCCATCGGCAAGGTGATCCACGCCGGACGCTCCACGGCGACGGCGGAGGGAAAGCTGGTCGATTCCGAGGGTCGGCTGATCGCGCATGGCACCACGACCTGCATCATCATGGACATGTGATCCGGTCGAACTATCTGGCGGAGACCGGCGCGCGGCGCCGTTGGGGGGAACAGGCAAATGACGGCAACATCTGAAACATCCGCGCTGGCCCGGCGCTGGCCGCTCTGGCTGATGGTCATCTCGGCATCGCTGATCGTGTTCTTCAGCATGGGCACGCGGAACATGTTCGGCCTGTTCCTGGATCCGATCTCCGATTCCATGTCCTGGGGGCGGGAGGTCTTCTCCATGACCCTGGCACTGCAGAACATCATGTGGGGCGTGACACAGCCCTTCGCCGGGGCCATCGCCGACCGCTACGGTGCGGGCAAGGTCATGGCGCTGGGCGGTGTCCTCTATGCCGTCGGCATCCTGGCGATCAGCTTCTCCGGCGTGCCGGTGGCCATGCATCTGGCGGGTGGCGTGCTGATCGGCATCGCGCAGGGACTGGCCTCCATGAACATCGGCATGGCTGTCGTGGCACGCCGCACGCCGATGCACCGGCGGACGCTGGTCATGTCGGTCGTGACCATGGGTGGTTCCGCCGGGCAGATGGTGCTGTCCCCGCTCGCCCAGACCTTCATCGACGGCTATGGCTGGGTCACGGCGATGATGATCGTCTCGATGATGGTGCTGATCATCGTGCCGCTGACCATTCCGCTGGCCGGTCGTCCGCAAGCGACGGTTGGCAGCACCCAGACCTTTGGCGCAGCCCTGCGGGAGGCAAGCCGGCATCGCGGCTATATCCTGCTGATCGCCGGGTTCTTCGTCTGCGGCTTTCACGTCACCTTCATCGGCAATCACCTGCCCTCCTACATCCGCGACCTCGGGCTCGATCCCGGACTGGGGGCCGTCGCACTGATGATCATCGGCATGTTCAACATCTTCGGCACGCTGATGGCCGGTGTGCTGGGGGATCGCTACAGCAAGAAGTACATGCTGAGCTTTCTCTATCTCGCCCGCTCCGCCGCGATCCTGTTCCTGCTCTACTCGCCGGTCAGCGAAACGACGATCCTGATCTTCTCCGGCATGATCGGGCTGCTCTGGCTCTCCACCGTGCCGCTGACGACCGGACTGGTGGGCCAGATCTTCGGTGCGCAGTACCTGGGCATGCTGGCAGGCATCGTCTTCTTCAGCCATCAGGTCGGGGCCTTCCTGGGCGTCTGGCTGGGGGGACTGCTGTTCGATATCTATGGCAGCTATGACATCGTCTGGGGGCTGAGCATCGCGCTGGGCGTACTGGCGGCGCTGGTCCACTTCCCCATCGACGAGCGACCGCTGGAGCGCAAGGTCGCGGCCTGAGTATCCGCCACGCATCGTCGCGTTTCATGTCCGCTCCGGGCCGTGATAGGTTGCCTTCCAATCACGCATCAGAAGCGAGGGAGAGCGTCATGAACGACCAGACACCCATGGGCGTGCCGGCCATCGGCATGAAGGATGCGGACCTGTTCCGTGAACAGTGCTTCATCAATGGTGAATGGTGCGATGCCGACGGCGGGGAGACCATCGACGTCACCAACCCCGCCTCCGGGGCCAAACTGGGCACCGTGCCGAAGATGGGCGCCGATGAAACCGCACGCGCCATTGCCGCAGCCGAAGCCGCGATGCCCGGCTGGCAGGCGAAGACCGCCAAGGAGCGGTCGGTGATCCTGCGCCGCTGGCACGACCTGATGTTCGAGCATCAGGAAGACCTGGCCCGTCTGATGACCGCCGAACAGGGCAAGCCCCTGGTGGAAGCAAGGGGCGAGGTCGCCTATGCCGCCAGCTTCATCGAATGGTTCGCGGAGGAGGGCAAGCGCATCTATGGCGACACCATCCCGAGCCATCGCGCGGATGCCCGCATCGTCGTCATCAAGCAGGGTATCGGCGTCTGTGCCGCCATCACGCCGTGGAACTTCCCCGCCGCCATGATCACGCGGAAGGCTGCTCCGGCACTGGCCGCCGGCTGTGGCATGGTGGTGAAGCCCGCGACATCCACCCCCTATTCGGCGCTGGCCATGGCCGAACTGGCACATCGCGCCGGTCTGCCAGCCGGGTTGCTGTCGGTCGTCACCGGTTCCTCGTCGGCTATCGGCGGGGAGATGACCAGCAATCCGACAGTGCGGAAGCTGTCCTTCACCGGCTCCACGGAGATCGGCAAGATGCTGATGAAGCAGTGCGCCGACACGCTGAAGAAAACCACCATGGAACTGGGCGGCAACGCGCCGTTCATCGTCTTCGACGACGCCGACCTGGATGCGGCGGTCGAGGGCGCGATCATGTCCAAGTTCCGCAACACCGGTCAGACCTGCGTCTGCGCCAACCGCATCCTGGCACAGGACAGCATCTACGACGCCTTCCTGGACAAGCTGCAGGCGGCGGTGGCGAAGCTGCGCGTCGGTGACGGCCTGAAGGGCGAGACCGACCAGGGACCGTTGATCGACGACGCTGCGGTCGCCAAGGTGGAGGAGCATGTCAACGATGCCATTGCCAAGGGCGCACGCCTGGTGCAGGGCGGCAAGCGCCATGACCTCGGCGGCCAGTTCTTCCAACCCACCATCGTCGCCGATGTGACACCGGGAATGAAGGTGGCAAGGGAAGAAACCTTCGGCCCCCTCGCCCCCGTGTTCCGCTTCACTGACGAAGCACAGGCGATCCGGATGGCAAACGATACCGAGTTCGGTCTCGCCGCCTATTTCTATGGCCGCGACCTGGGCCGGGTCTGGCGGGTCTCGGAGGCGCTGGAATATGGCATCGTCGGCATCAATTCCGGCATCATCTCCACCGAGGTCGCGCCGTTCGGCGGCATGAAGGAGTCCGGCTTCGGTCGCGAAGGCTCCAAGTACGGCATCGATGACTATCTGGAGATCAAGTACATGCTG
>CAXBNO010000012.1:0-16813 GCA_963976775.1 uncultured Kordiimonadales bacterium | reverse complement strand
TGCCGCGCGCGTCCACGGTATCCACCTCGATCCGCCCGTCGCCCAGGTCCCGATGCCTGACCGTGATGGTCTCCCCCGGGATGACCATGCCGGTGAAGCGGCAGGCGAAGCGTTTCAGTCGCCGGGGATCACCACCGGCATGGCGGCGGATGACGCTGTCCATGGCCAGCGCCCAGGTGGCGCTGCCGTGCAGGATGATGTCCGGCAGGTCGGCGGCCAGCGCCACGATCCGCTCCGTATGGATCGGGTTCCAGATCGGTCCGCCCTCCGAATAGACATGCGGCAGGTAGCGCGGCACGGCGATGGTATCGCTGGCAACGGTTTCACCGTCCAGCGCCACCGCAGGCAGCGCCGCCCGTGTCGAGGTGCCCGCGTGGTCGCAATCCAGCCGCCAGCCCCGGAACATGCCACTGTTGTAGCTGGTGAAGACCGGCTTCCCGTCAGTGTCCACGGTATCGTAGCGGCAGGTCATCAGGATCCCGGCACGGGTCTGCTTCAGGGTCTCCAGCACGCCGGTGGTCTTCAGTCGCTCCCCCATGCGGGGCGGGCGGTGGAAGATGCTGTCCTGCTCCCCATGCACCCCGACACTGCGGTACTGCGGCAGCGTGATGCCGAGACATTCGGAGGTCGCGGCGCCGTCCGACAGCGGCCATTCCACCGCTGCGCACATGGCCGGCATCATCTCGACACCGCCTGGCCGCGCATCGTCGAGGTAGACATCGTCGCCCAGCAGCAGGCCCGACGCGTAGGCCAGCATCCGCCGCGGCGTCATCTCCGTCTCGCACTCCCCCAGCACCTCACCCACGCGCGCACTGGAAATCGGCATCTTCGGTCCGGTCATATGGCTCCCCTCCCCGGTTGCCCGTTTGTCGGACGACTATAGCAAGGGTCGGGGCCGAGGCCATGGCATGCGCGCGGATCTGCCCTGCGACGGTGAGGCAGTATGTGATGAGGTCGGGCCGTACAGCGGAGAGTTGGTGCGCCCTGCAGGACTCGAACCTGCGACCCCAAGCTTAGAAGGCTCGTGCTCTATCCAGCTGAGCTAAGGGCGCATCGGGGGTGAGGATAGCGGAAAGCAGGCGGGAAGCGCAGTCCGCTTTCAAATCACCCGGTTATAGGCGAAATTGTCGGCGTAGGCGCGCAGCTTCAGCTTGCGTTCGCGGGGTTCGTGGACGCGGGCGTCGATGCCGTGCTTCTCGGCGTAGGCCACCGCCTGTTCCTTCGTGTCGAACTCCAGCCGTACCTGGGACTGGGTGTCGGCGATGCTGGTCCAGCCCATCAGCGGGTCGGCATGTCTGGCTGCGTCTGCCCGGAACTCGAGGCGCCAGTGGCGAGTATTGGCCCTGCCGGACTGCATGGCGTTCTTGGCGGGACGATAGATGCGCGCGGACATGTCATCACCCTTCGGTCGAAGATGTTGTTCTCAGCGGGTTGGCCCCCGACGGATCGCACTCGGTGGCCGGATGGTCGGGGCGATTGGATTCGAACCAACGACCACCGGTTCCCAAAACCGGTGCGCTACCAGACTGCGCTACGCCCCGATCCGGCACCCTGCACGAGATAGCCGAGTGCCCCTGCCCCTGCAAGCATCTTGGCGCAGATCGCCGCATTGGCCGCAGCGGATTCGGCGGCTGACCGTTCCACCCCTCTCCCCCTCCCGACCACCCACGGGATTATCCTGAATGGGTGGTCGGGAGGGGGAGAGGGGTGGAACGGCCCACAGACGACTCAGGGAACCAGTCGACCGCAAGAATCCACCTACTTCCAGGCGAAGACCGGCTGTTCCAGATGGGCGACGCGGGTGTCGCGGCCATGCAGGGCGACTTCGCGGAACTGGTAGAGCACCGCAGCGGTCGGCGCATGGATGTGGCGATCCATGATCGGCAGCCGGATGACGGGGCGGTCACTCTCCGGGATGTCGATGAATTGTGGCGAGTCCGGCCGGTCCAGGTCGGTCAGCGGCACCAGATGCAGCGCCTGGACCTCCGCCGGGCTGAGGGAAAATCGCGCTCCGCGCTCTGCCCAGGCAACAAAGGGCGTGATCGCATAGCCGGAACGGGTGACATAGGCATCCAGGGGGCCGAACAGGTCGTGTTCCGCAATGGTGATGCCGATCTCCTCCTCGATCTCCCGACGGGCCGCGGTGGCGGCATCCTCCCCCGCATCGATGCGTCCCCCCGGCAAGGCCCATTGGCCCGCATGGTTGCGCATCTTCGACGCCCGCTGGGTCAGGACGAAGACCGGGATGCCTTCGTCATTCTCCGTCACGATGACGGTGACCGCCGCTTCCTTCAGCCGTGTACGTTCGGGGGGATGGCGCTCGAACGCTGCCACGCAGGCGCGCACATGCGCGCGCAGGTCGCCCGCCGCATGGGCGGTCTGCCAGGGATTCCGGTCCATCTCCGTCACGCCGGGTCGGCAGCCACGCGCACCATGCGCTTGCCCCGGTTCTCCCCGGCCAGCAGGCCGACCAGTGCGGCAGGCGCATTCTCCAGCCCCTCGACGATGTCCTCGACCACCCTGATCCGGCCATCGGCGGCCCAGCCGCTCAGGTCGGCCACCGCCTTTGCATCCTGATCGGCGAAGTCCATGACGATGAAGCCCTCCATCCGCAGCCGCTTGACCACCACGAGGCCCGGCAGGTTGCGCGGCCCCGTGGGCGCGGTGGCATTGTACTGGCTGACAGCACCGCAGCAGACCACGCGACCCTTCATGTTCATCTGGAACAGCACGGTCTCCAGGATCTCGCCGCCGACATTGTCGAAGTAGACATCGACGCCGTCCGGGCAGGCCGCGCGCAGCTCCCGGAACAGGTTGCCGCCGCGATAGTCGACGGCGGCGTCGAACCCCATTTCCTCCGTCAGCCAGGCGCATTTCTCCGCGCCGCCCGCGATACCGACCGCGCGGCAGCCCAGCGCCTTGGCAATCTGACCGACGAAGATGCCGACAGAACCGGCGGCGGCGGAGACCACCACCGTCTCCCCCGGTTTCGGCAGTCCGACATTGACCAGCCCGTGATAGGCCGTCTTGCCAGCGATGCCGAGCAGGGAGATGAGATGTGACAGCGGGCGGTGATCGGGCAGTTTCTCCAGCAGCCTGCCCTGGCAGAGCACCTGTTCCGCCCAGCGCCCCTCCCCGCCGACCAGGTCACCCTCCGCGAATGCGGGATCGACGGAGCGGACCACCTGTCCGATGATGTAGCCATGCATGACGTCCCCGGCCTTCACGGCCTCCCGATAGGTGGCGCCCTGCATCCAGGCACGGTTGGCCGCATCGATGGAGATCAGGATGGTGCGTACCAGCACCTGACCCTCCTCCGGATCCGGCGCGGGGCCGTCCTGAACAGCGAAATGCCCGGTGGTCAGCTCGCCTTTCGGCAATTCCTGGATGATGACCTGACGGTTCATGAGACCCCTCCCCGGGCATGATCTGAATGCCCGCCATTCTGCCTGCCGCAGACACACTGGCAAGGGAACATTCGGTGCAGCCGCAAATCCGCGTCAGGCGGCAGTCGTGTGCCGGACGTCGTCCGGACGCACGGTGCGCGCGGCGGGGAAGATCAGTGTGGCCACCGTCCCGACGCCTGGTCGGCTGCTGATCCGGACATCACCCTCGTGCGCATGCATCAGCGCGCGTGTCAGCGGAAGACCTATACCCAATCCCTCGACCCGTCGGTTCAGACCATTGTCCGCCTGCGCGAAGGGATCGAACAGCAGTTTGGTATTGCCGTCGTCAAAGCCCTCACCTGAATCGATGACGGCAATATTCAACCCCCCATTCTCCATCACATTCACCCTGCAGCAGATCTCGCTGCCGATGGGCGAGAACTTGGAAGCATTGGTGAGCAGATTGGCCAGGCATTGACCGACCTGCCGCGCATCGACGCGCAGGCTGGGGGCATCATCGGGAACCACGACATCCAGCGTCTGGTGCCGCAGCAACAGTCTGCTTTCAACCTCTGCGGTGACATGATCAATCAGCAGGCGCGGTGCGATGACCTCCTCGGACAGGCGGATCATCCCGGACCCTGTTCGCGTATAGTCGAGAATACTCTCCACCAGCCCCATCAGGTGCCTGCCACTCTGATGGATATTGTCGACATAGCTGGCAGCCTTTGCGGGCCGGACCTCCCCGATCACGCCGGAGATCATCAGTTCCGAGAAGCCGATGATGGCATTCAGCGGCGTTCGCAGTTCGTGACCGACCACCGCCAGGAAACGCGACTTGGACTCCAGCGCCGCGACTGCATCGTCCGCCAGCTTCTCGGAGCGCGCGTTCTCCAGCTTCAGCGACTGGATGGCGTGGAAGTTCCGGCGAACGAACAGCTCCTTGTTGTAGACGGAGAACATCCCGATGATGGTGAAGGCGATCACGATGCCGCAGAAGGGCAGCACGGGAATCTCGCGACTGAATGGACTGCCACCGAATGTGTAGATGGCCAGCCCCGCGATCAGCCCGAAGAGCAGCGACAGCAGGATCGTTGCAGTGAGGCGATTGCTGGGAAACTGCTGCGTGAAGATCATGATCACGGTCGCATTGAACAGATAAAGATAGGCGACCGGTGTCTCAGCAGCGCGCAACTGGAGACATTCCACCAGAAATATGAGTGTCAGCAGACCGAGGAAGACCGGATTGCAATATCGCTCCAGGCGCGGCCGGATCATCGGCACGCAGATCGTGAACGCTGCTATCGGCAGGCAGATGAACAGGTGGACCCCATTCAGATACGTGCTGAAATCCGGGTCGTACAGGACAAGCAGGACCGAGAAGAGAATGTAGTAGGCTGTTGATCCGGCGCGCCACCAGAATCCCAGTGACCGTGTTGCGCTGCGCCAGCTCGAACGGAAACGGCCCTCCAGTTCGGCGTCGTCAAAGCGCAGGGTAACAGGATCCATCACCGGACCCTTGCCATCCTTCCTGCTTTTGACCGAACCACCACCCATCGATAAGCCTCCGACCATCTGCGTATCAGACGGGACTTAACAGGGTGTTGCAATTTCCGGACCTGATTGATGTCCTATTTCGAGCGGGCTCGATCAGGGGGTGAAATACGGGTGAATCAGCCGTCCAGAAGCGGTTGCATCCGATCAAGCGCGGTCGACAGTGCCGCTTCCGACGATGCGAAGCAGAGCCTCAGATACCCCTCCCCCTGCTGGCCGAAGGCGATGCCCGGCGCCAGTCCGACACCGGCTTCCTCGACCAGTCGGCGTGCAAGGCCGAGACTGTCCGTGATTCCATCAACTGAAAAGAAGGCATAGAAGGCCGCTTCCGGGGATGCGACCCGGACGCGGGAGAACTGGCTGAGTCCCTGGGCGACCAGATCCCGGCGACGGCGCAGCCGCTCCACCAGATCATTCACGTACCCGTCACCGTCACGCAGTGCCACCGCCCCTGCATGCTGCACGAAGGTCGTCGGTCCGGCGATATTGTATTCATTCAGCTTGGACAGATCGGTCAGCAACGACGCGGGGGCCGTGATCCAGCCAAGCCGCCAGCCCGTCATCGACCAGCTCTTGGAGAAGCTGTTGATGGCAATCACCCGATCATCGGGCTCCGCCACCTCGATGAATGCCGGCGCGTGCGGGCGGTCATAGACCAGTCGGGCGTAGACATCGTCCGCCACGATCCAGATGCCGCGCTGCCGCGCCCAGGCCAGGATCGCATCGCGCTGATCCGCCGGCATCATCCAGCCGGTCGGGTTGCCGGGACTGTTGATGAAGATCGCACGCGTCCGGTCGTCGGCTGCATCGAACAGGCAGTCCAGGTCGAGATGCCACCGCCCCTCGGTTTCCTGCAGCGCGACGTCACGCGCCTCCCCGCCCATGATGGCGATTGTCTCCCGGCAGTTGGGCCAGACAGGTGTCACCACCAGCACGTTGTCACCTGGATCCACCAGCGCCTGGAACGTCAGGATGATCGCATTCATGCCCGACGCCGTGACCACGAACCGCTCCAGGTCGAACGGCCGACCGTACAGCCGTGTCATGTAGGCCTGAATCTCGGCCCGCAGCGGTGCGACACCGGCGTTCGGTGCATAGAAGGTCGCGCCCTCGTCCATTGCACGGCGCGCCGCGTCCTTGATGAAGTCGGGGGTCTGCTCGTCCGATTCACCGAACCAGAGGGGAATGAGGCCCGCGCGTCCCTCCCCGAACAGCGAAACCTCCCGGATCTTCGAATCCGGCAGGGTGTGGATCAGGTCGCGGACAAGCGGGCGCAGCAGGCTCATGACGGTTCCTTCAGCATCTGCCGGACCAGTTCCAGTGCGGCACTCTCGACTGTCTTTTCGCCTGCCAGCAGGGCGCGGGCAAGCCCGTCGATCTCCTCCGGCGAGGTCTGGGCAAGACGCTGGCGCAGCAGATCCTGCGCGGCACGGATCAGCAGGCGCCGGTTTCGTGTCATCGGTGCCTGGGCACGGCGGTGCTGGCCGAGGCGATCAATGACATCGGCCAGCGCCTCCACACCCTTTCCCGTCGTGGCGACCGTACGCAGCACCTCTGTTGCCGGTTCCCGCGCCTGCATCCCGACCATGGTCTTCAGATAGCGCGCCGTCTGGGCACTCAGCGGGTGGTCACCCTTGTTGACGACCAGAACGTCGGCAATTTCCAGAATGCCGGCCTTGATGGCCTGAACGTCATCTCCCAGCCCCGGTGCCGCGACGACCACCTTGATGTCGGCGACCTCGGCTATCTCGACCTCCGACTGTCCCGCGCCGACGGTCTCGATCACCACGACATCCAGCCCTGCCGCATCCATGCAGTCGATCACCCGGACAGCTGAGCGTGACAGTCCACCCAGATGACCCCGACTGGCGAGGGATCGCACGAAGACCCCCCTGTCGCCGGAATGGCCGGTCATCCGTATCCGGTCACCCAGGATCGCGCCACCGGTCACGGGACTGGACGGATCGACCGCAACCACCCCCACAGTCCGCCCCCTCGCGCGCTGTACCTGCACGAAGGCGTTGACCAGGGTCGACTTGCCGGCACCCGGCGGCCCGGTGAAACCAACGGTGATCGCCCGCCCCAGATGCCCCCGAATGGCGGCAAGGACCTCCGTCGCCGACGAACCCTCGTTCTCCACAAGCGTGATCGCCTGCGCCAGCGCGCGCCGGTCTCCGGCCAGCAGGTCCTTCAGCCAGTCGCCCCCCGCACCATCAGGCAAAGTCATCCAGTACCTCCGCCGAGCGCTGGGGATTGGTCTGCGCCATGACATTGTCGGCGTGTTCGGAGGCGCTGACCGTGTCCAGACGCCGGATGCGCTGCTTGACCTGGGGAATGCTGCCCACGGCCATGGAAAGATCGCGAATGCCAAGACCGACCAGCAGGGGCGAGAAGCGCGGATCACCGGCGATCTCGCCGCAGACATTGACCGGAATGCCGGCCCGCAATGCTGCCGCAACGGCGAACTGCATCAGGCGCAGGACCCCCGGATGCAGCGGGTCGTAGAGAGTTGCCACCTGCTCGTTCGTGCGGTCCAGGGCCAGTGTGTACATGGTCAGGTCGTTGGTCCCGATGGAGAAGAAATCGCACGCCCGTGCCAGGGCATCGGCCGACAGCGCCGCAGCCGGCACCTCGATCATCACGCCCAGTGGCGGCAACGGGTCCGCGATCCGCACGTTCCGGCGCTTCAACCGCCGTACCACCTTGGCCAGCAGGCCACGTACCGCGTCGATCTCGCTGACCGACGTGATCATGGGCAGCAGGATCCGGACAGGGCCATGCGCCCCTGCGCGCAGGATGGCGGCCAACTGGGTCTCCAGGGATGCGGTGCGCATCAGCGACAGCCGGATGCCGCGCAGGCCAAGCGCGGGATTGTCACCCGGCGGCAGGTCACCCGCCATCGACTGCGGCAGCTTGTCGAAGCCGACGTCCAGTGTACGGATGGTGACCGTGCGGCCCTGCATCCCCTCCACCAGCGATGCGAGCTGACGGTACTGGGTTTCCTCGTCGGGTTCCGTCTCGGCAGCCATGAACAGGAACTCGCTGCGCAGCAGGCCGATCCCCTCCGCCCCCAGTCCGATGGCCTGCTCCGCCTCGATCGGCAGTTCGATATTGGCCTGCAGGTGCACGGCGACGCCGTCGCGGGTCTCCGATGGCAGGTCCGTCAGTCTGGCCAGCGCGCGCCGCTTTCGCTGCAACGCGGTTCGCTGGCGACGGTATTCCCCGATCGTTCCCCTGTCGGGGCGCACAAGTACCACCCCTGCCTGGCCATCGACGATGACCATGTCGCCCTGGTTCACCGAATCCAGCAGATCCGAAACGCCGAGAACCGCTGGCAGCCCGAGGCCACGGGCCAGGATCGCGGTATGGCCATCCGCCCCGCCGATCTCCGCCACGATCCCGGCAACCTTGCCGGGCGCCAACGCTGCCGTGTCGGCTGGGGTCACCTCATGGGCGATCACTACCGAACCCGGCGCCACACCGGCAAAGGGCTCCGTCCGGGCGCCGCCCAGTGTTCGGATCAGGCGGCGTCCGAGATCGCGCACGTCATCACCCCGTGCGGCGAGGTAGGGATCGGCAATGGCACTGAATTGTCGGGCAATCCGCGAAATCTCGGCCTCGACTGCCGCTTCGGCATTGACACGGCGGTCCCGGATATCCGTTTCAACGCCCCGGGTCAGTCGCGACCCCTCCAGCATGCTGGCGTGCGCGGCGAGCAGGTATCCCATCTCCTCCCCGGCGGCACCACCGATGTGCTCCGACTGTCGGCGAAGCTGAAGCAATTGCTCCAGAGCATCCGCTGTCGCGTCCCGAAAGCGCTGGATTTCCGAGGCAATATCACTGGCCGGGACCCGATATTCGACAACCCTGTCGCTACCGCCCTCGACGACATGTGCCGGGCCGATGGCAATGCCGTCGGCGACACCAAGTCCGCCGAATGCCTGGCCCGCGCGGTCCGTCAACGGCCTTCGTCGAAACGCCCCGACACAAGGTCGCCGAGCGCCCCGACGGCCTCCTCCGCGTCCTGCCCCTCGGCAGTGACACAGATCTCCGTCCCCTTTGATGCCGCAAGCATCATCAGACCCATGATCGAATCGCCAGTCACGGACGTGCCATCCTTCTCGACAGTGATATGCGCGTCCCAGGCCGCAACGCAGGTCACGAACTTGGCTGCGGCGCGCGCATGCAGTCCCTTCTCGTTGCAGATGGTCAGCCGTCTGACCACCCGTGCTGTCACTGATCGCCCCCGTTCAGCACCTGCGAGGCAACATTGATGTACTTCCGCCCCGCCTCCTGCGCGATGGCCGCCGCCTCCCGCAGGGTGGACTTCTCCCGGACCGTCGCGAGCTTGATCAGCATCGGCAGGTTCATGCCCGCGATCACCTCGACCTCCCCCTGGTCCATCATCGAAATGGCCAGGTTGGAGGGTGTGCCCCCGAACATGTCGGTCAGCAGAACAACGCCGCTGCCATCATTGACTGCCGACACCGCCTCCATGATGTCCTTGCGGCGCTGTTCCATGTCGTCGTCCGGTCCGATGGATATTGCGCGCACATTCTCCTGCGCACCCACGACATGCTCGGTTGCGGCAATGAATTCTTCCGCCAATCGACCATGCGTTACCAGAACCATGCCAATCATCGGTTCCTGTCTCCGTTTGCCCTGTTGGCGATGCTGCCGGTCAGGGCAGATCACGATGGCGAACGGTCACACGAGTGTCATCTCCACGCAAGCGTGCAGCAATCTGCTCCGCCGTGAAAACCGACCTGTGTCGGCCACCTGTGCACCCGATCGCGATTGTCAGATACGACTTTCCCTCGGTGGCGTAGCGCGGCAACAGGAAGGAAAGCATGTCATCGAGCTTTTCGATGAACGGCTTCCAGCCCGGATCCGTCATGATGTGATCCTGTACCTGTGCGTCGAGGCCCGTACCTTCCCGCAGTTCCGCGACATAGTAGGGATTGTCCAGAAAGCGGACATCGAACACGAGGTCCGCGGCCCTTGGCAGCCCGCGCCGGAAAGAGAATGACATGATATGGATCTGGGTGCGCTGCTCCTCGCTCAGGTCAAAGATTCGCTGCAGGTGTTCCCTGAGGTCCGGCAGCGACAGCGCGGTCGTGTCCACCACACGGTCGACACGCTCCAGCAGCCCGGCGAACATCTCCTGCTCGATGCGGATGCCGTCGGCCACCGTCCGGTCGGATGCCATCGGATGACGCCGCCGTGTCTCGGTGAACCGGTTCTGCAGTACATCCGCGTCGCAGGTGAAGAAGCAGAACCGGACATTGATCTCACCGGTCTGGTGCAGCGCCGTCAGTTGCGCGTCGAGTTCATCGGGGTCGAAATTACGGGTACGGCTGTCGATCCCGATGGCAACGCAGCGGCGCTTGGCATCGTCCCGGGTGCCCCCGTCCCGTCCCAGCAGGGCTGGCAGCAGGAACAGCGGCAGGTTGTCCACAACCTCCCAACCCATGTCTTCCAGCATCTTCAGCGCGGAACTCTTGCCTGCACCGGAGAGTCCGGTGACGAGAAGAAGTTCATCCTTCTCAACAAGTTCGGTCATGTTCTGGCTCATTCCAATCGCTTGTGCGGGTTCAGCGCAACAGCCAGCGCCATCGTCAATCCGGCGGTCGCGGAAGCGTCGAAAGGGTATAGCCGGATGAGGGGCATGCCGATACCCGCATGCCGGAAAAATTCCGGCTCCGGCATGCGTGCGACACCTTCACGGGTGGGAACAAGATCGACCACCAGCCGAAGGGGTGCGGACTCCAGTCGCTGGGCATCATCCAGTCTGATCACGCCAATGCCGCGCACTTCCAGCAATCCGGCCAGGTTGGCGGGTGCCATTGCGCGCAGCTCCGTTCCCTGGCGTGACAACAGGACCCGGTCGTCGGCGATCACCTGCCAGCCCTCTGCCAGCAAGCGCAGAGCCATATCGGACTTGCCCGCACCGGAAGCGCCACGCACCAGGACCCCGGCACCTGCGAGTGCAACAGCGGTTCCGTGAAGGGATTCGTCCATCGTCTTCAGTCAGCAACGCCGCAGAGCGCACGGGCGAATTCATCGGCATCGAAGGGTCGCAGATCCTCCGCCTGTTCACCGACACCGACATAATGGACAGGCAGACCGAACTTCTCCGCCACCGCAACCAGCACGCCACCCCGTGCGGAACCATCCAGCTTGGTCATCACCAGGCCAGTGACCTGGCAGACGTTGCGAAAGACCTCCACCTGATTGACCGCGTTCTGCCCGGTTGTCGCATCCAGCACCAGCAGCACGGCGTGCGGTGCGGTCCCGTCCTGCTTCTTCAGGACGCGGACAATCTTCTCCAGTTCGGCCATCAGGTTGGCCTTGTTCTGCAAGCGACCCGCCGTATCGATCAGCAACAGGTCGGCAGAGACATCCCGCGCGCGTTTCAGGGCATCGAAGGCAAGGCCCGCAGAGTCCGCACCGCTGTCCCGCGCCACCACTTCCGCCCCGGTCCGCTCCCCCCAGATCTTCAGCTGGTCAATGGCCGCGGCACGAAAGGTGTCGCCAGCGCAGAGCACCACCTTGTGTCCGATTTCCCGCTGGTGATGGGCGATCTTGCCGATGGTCGTGGTCTTGCCCACGCCATTCACGCCAACCACCAGCACGACGTTCGGCTTCCTGTCTCCATCCAGCTCCAGTGGCAGAGCCACCGGTTTCAGGGTCCTGGCGACAGCATCGGCCAGCGCGCCACGCACTTCCTCGTCCGTGACGTCCTTGTCGTAGCGCCCCTTCGCGATCTCCGTGGTGATGCGTGCCGCCGCCTGCACGCCGAGGTCGGCACGGATCAGGATCTCCTCCAGATCCTCCAGCGCCTCGTCATCCAGTTTCCGGCGGGTGAAGACGGCACTGATGCTGCCGGTCAACTGCCCGGTGGAGCGTTTCAGTCCGTCCTTCAGGCGTCCGAACCAGCCCCTGGGTTCCTGGTCTGCCATCAGGCTGCCCTCGCCTGCAGTGTCTCACCCTCGACACCGACACCCTCGGCGCGGACGATATTCCCGGCAATCGCCTCACCCAGCAGCTGGACGCTGGCAAAATGGGCCGAATGTCCCTTGCCGGCGGTTTCCACCAGCACCTCGACAGGTTGGCCGACCTGCGATGCAAGATGTCGCGCAGCAGCCGCCGACCCGAGTGCCCGCAAGGTCGCGGCGCGTTCCTTCCGCACCGGCTTCGGCACGGCAGGCATGCGGGCGGCGGGTGTTCCCGGACGCTCCGAATAGGGAAACACGTGCAGCCAGGTCAGATCACAATCCTCCACCAGACGACAGGAATTGCGGTGCATCTCCTCGGTCTCGGTCGGGAATCCGGCGATCAGATCGGCACCGAACACGATGTCCGGCCGCAGGCGTCGGGCCTGCGAGCAGAAGCGGATTGCGTCACTGCGGCTGTGGCGACGCTTCATCCGCTTCAGCACCAGATCATCGCCTGCCTGAAGCGACAGGTGCAGGTGCGGCATCAGACGCGGTTCCTCCGCGATCAGTCGCCACAGATCCGCATCCACCTCGACCGGATCGATGGAGGTCAGGCGCAGACGCGCGATCTCCGGCACCATGGCCAGCAGACGCCGGCAAAGCTGTCCAAGCGTCGGCTGTCCCGGCAGGTCCGGCCCATAGGACGTGATGTCGACACCGGTCAGCACGATCTCCCGCACCCCCTGAGCCGCCAGCTTGCGCGCCTCGTCGACCACGACACCGATGGGGACGGAGCGGGAGTTGCCCCGCCCGAACGGAATGATGCAGAAGGTGCAGCGATGGTCGCAGCCGTTCTGGACCTGCAGGAAGGCCCGTGCCCGCCCGTCGAAGCCTTCGATCAGGTGCCCGGCGGTCTCGCTGACCCGCATGATGTCCTGGACCAGCACCGGGTCATTGGTGCCCCGGGCGAAAGCCGACGGGTCCAGTTTCTCGCGATTGCCGACAATCCTGTCGACCTCCGGCATGCTGCCCCAGATCTCGGGCGCGATCTGGGCCGCGCAGCCGGTGACCACGATCTCCGCTTCCGGTCGCTCGCGGCGCAGGCGGCGGATTGCCTGCCGGGCCTGACGCTCGGCCTCCGCAGTCACGGCGCAGGTGTTGACGACGATGACGTCATCGCGGTCCGCCATGCTGGCATGACCCCGCATCACCTCTGCCTCCCAGGCATTCAGGCGGCAGCCGAATGTGACGATCTCCGGCCCGCTCATGCTGCCGCTCCCGTCAGCATGCCGGGATCGATGATGCCATGGAAACTCAGGCTGGCCGCGCCGGTCATCAGCACCGCCCCATCCGCATCCATGTCCATCCAGAGCGGGCCGCCATCCAGATCGATCCGCACAGGCCCGTCGGTCAGACCACGCGCCCGCGCCGCCGCGTAGGTCGCGCAGGTGCCGGAACCGCAGGCCGAGGTGATACCCGCACCACGCTCGAACACGCGCAGGCGGAAACTGCCGTCCGCACGCTGGCTTGCGACCGAGACGTTCACGCGGTCGGGAAAGAGCTCATGGTTCCCGATTGTCGGACCAACCTCCGACAGTGGCACGGCCTCCGCATCCGGCACGAAGAACACGACATGCGGATTGCCCATGGAAACAGCCACGGGATCAGACAGGTCACCGACAGTCAGGTCGAGGTGCAGCGTGTCCATTTCCCTCGACAGGGGAACATCCCGCCACGCGAAGCGGGGCTGCCCCATCCGGGCAGTGAACAGCCCCTGCCCGGCACCGGACACCCGCAGACGCCCACCGGGGCTGTCGATATCGACTGTTTCGCCGCCGCTCTCCTCCAGCAACAGCCGCCCGACGCAGCGGGTGCCGTTGCCGCAGGCCCCGGCAGGTGAGCCGTCTGAATTGTCGATACGCATGTAGCAGGCCGCGCTGTCGCTCGGCATCAGGGTCAGCAACTGGTCGAACCCCACACCGTGCCGACGGTCGCCGATCGCCCGGATGATGTCGGGTGTCAGCCCGATCGGCTGCCGACGCGCATCCAACACGACAAAATCATTGCCGAGACCGTGCATCTTTATGAAGGGCAAGGGTTCCATGTTTCAGAGTCGCAATTGCGCCTTCCAGGCGGTTGTCACGCGGGGTTTGAAGCGTTCTATATGGTCCCTGACCCCGTTCTGTCCATGTTGCAGGACAGCGCCCCGCCAGTGGAGCCGACCATGACCAGCGAACCATCCGGCCTCAGCGCCCTGCATGTGGTGTTTCACGGACGTGTGCAGGGTGTGTGGTTTCGTGGTTTCACCTGTCGCAATGCGGCGGAACTGGGCGTCACCGGCTGGGTCCGCAACCGCCTGGACGGCACGGTCGAAGCCCAGATGGTTGGCGAAGGTCGCCAGATCAACGAATTGCTGCGCCGCTGTCGCAAGGGCCCGCCTGCCGCGAAGGTGGAACAGGCGATTGGCCAGCCCGGCCCCCTGCCCGATCCATTGCCGACCGGATTCCGACAGCGCGACACGATCTGAAGGGGGCGGATGGGCGTGGACCGGGGACCGGAGGAATACCGCTCAGTTCATCATGCCGGTCGCGTCGGCGAGTATGACGAGGGCGATCAGGAAAAACAGCAACGCGATCCAGGTGCCGGAACCGGAGACACTGTCCGGTGACGGCATCAGAAGTTCGGTTTCGGTCAGGACGACATCACAGTGCGGGCATACGGTTGCCCGGCTGGCGATCAGCCCATCGCACGACTCACAGCGCCTGAATGCCATGCCTGCCCCTCTCTGACGACTTTCGCGCAGCGCCTGGACCCCTCCGGCACGACCCACGTCGTCTTGCTGTTCCGTTTCTTGCGTGAATTGTAACATTTTCGGGCTTCAGGACCGAATCAATACTCCGCTCACGCGAACGCGGAATCCTGCGAATGCCTGGCCGCAGATCGGCGCAAGCGTGACGCTGGCCACTGCCGCGACCACGCGCCCCCCTTGGCCTCCCGGCGCGTCGGCAGTAGTGTCCGGCCATCGCGACCGGGACAGGCGCGAGGAACAAGGGATTCAGCGCGGGGCGACATGACGGAAGAAACCGTTTCGACTGACCAGGGTCAGACCAATGACGAGAAATCCGGGCGCCCGAAGCCGAAGAAGATCAGCGCCCTGCGTGGCCTGATGCCATTCGCGCGGCCCTATCGCCTGCAGATCATGTTCGCCGTCATCGCCCTGACCGGTGCCGCCGCCGCGACACTGGCCATCGGTCAGGCGGTCCGACGGATGGTCGACAATGGGTTCGGCACATCCGATGGACAATTGCTCGACGAGTATTTCATTGCCCTGTTCGGTGTCTTCACCCTGCTCGCCGCCTTTACCTTCGCCCGCTACTACACGGTCACCTGGCTGGGGGAGCGGATCGTCGCCGACATTCGCAAGGCCGTGTATCGCCATGTCATCGGCCTGGACCGGCACTTCTATGAGCAGACCAAGACCGGCGAGGTGATGAGCCGCCTGACCGTGGACACCGAACTGATCCAGACGGTCGTCGGCTCCAGCGCCTCCATGGCGCTGCGCAACCTGCTGATGTTCATCGGTGGTCTGGCCATGCTGATCATCACCAGCCCGAAGCTGGCCGGGCTGGTCCTGGCCATGGTGCCCATCGTCGTGGTGCCGATCATCTTCTTCGGGCGCAGGCTGCGCAAGCTGTCGCGGCTGAGCCAGGACAAGGTAGCGGCGGTCAATGCCCGGGCGGAGGAAAGCCTGAACGCGGTCCAGACCGTGCAGGCCTTCACGCAGGAGGAATTCGAGAGGAAGCGTTTCAGCGACGCGGTTGGCGAGACCTTCGCCGTGGCGCGGAAGCGGATCGCCGTGCGCGCCTGGCTGACGGCCGTCATCATCCTGCTGATCTTCGGTGCCATCGACGCCGTGCTCTGGCTCGGGGCCACTGATGTGGCGGACGGCACCATGTCCAGCGGCGAACTGACGGCCTTCGTCTTCTACGCCATCGTCGTCGCCGGATCTGTCGGCACCCTGTCGGAAATGTGGGGCGACCTGCAACGCGCGGCCGGTGCGACGGAGCGGCTGATCGAACTGTCCCAGGTGGTGCCGGAAATCGGCCCCCCCGCCAATCCCGTTTCGCTGCCGGACACGCCGGAGGGACGGCTTTCCTTCACCGACATCCACTTCAATTATCCCTCGCGCCCGGAGATTGCCGCCCTGGACGGTTTCGGGCTGGACGTGAAGCACGGGGAGACCGTGGCGCTGGTCGGGCCCAGCGGTGCCGGCAAGTCGACCGTGTTCCAGTTGCTGCTGCGGTTCTACAATCCCAATAGCGGAACCATCACACTGGACGGCGTGGATATCACCACCGCCGATCCGTCCGAAGTGCGCAAGCGCTTTGGTCTGGTGCCGCAGGACGCAGTCATGTTCGGCACTTCCGCGATGGAGAACATCCGCTACGGCCGTCCCGAAGCCACGGATGCGGAAGTTCACGCCGCCGCCCAGGCGGCAGGTGCGGCAGAGTTCCTCGATCGCCTGCCGGATGGCTATGCGACAGAACTGGGAGAACGGGGCCAGCGTCTTTCCGGCGGCCAGCGCCAGCGCATTGCCATTGCCCGCGCGATCCTGCGCGATCCGGCGATCCTGTTGCTGGACGAGGCAACGTCAGCGCTGGACGCGGAATCGGAACGCATGGTGCAGCAGGCCCTGGACAAGCTGATGCACGGGCGCACGACACTGGTCATCGCGCACCGTCTGGCGACCGTGCTGAAGGCGGATCGCATCGTCGTCATCGACCGTGGCTGCGTCGTGGCCAGCGGCACCCACAATGAACTCATGCAGCAGGACGGGCTTTATGCCCGCCTCGCCAGGCTGCAGTTCGATCAGGACCGGGCAGCACTTTCCGGCATCGAAGCGGCAGACTGAGTTCGCAGCAACCACCATGGCCC
>CAXBNO010000011.1:0-17360 GCA_963976775.1 uncultured Kordiimonadales bacterium | reverse complement strand
CCAGATCGGCGATCTCGCTGACGGACAGTTCGTGGGGCACGATCCAGCCCTCGCCGAAAGGCACCGCGCTGGCGCCCACCGTTTCCCACGGCACCTCCCCCTTGGCGATCTCGCGGGGTGAGAGCGGGCAATCCCCCTCCCACGGGCGGCTGATGCTGGCCTTGCGCCCGGCGTGGGCCAACTGGATGCCGATGGCCGCGCCACGGGCCTTCACCTGCTGTAAGACGGGGCGCATCGGTTCCATGTGCGCATCCGACCAGAGTCCGCTGTCACCCCAGGTGATCCGGCCACGCTTCTCGACCGCCGTCGCCTCCATGATCACCAGCCCGGCACCGCCCATGGCAAACTGGTTCAGGTGGGTCAGATGCCAGTCGTTCAGCATGCCGTCGACCGCCGAGTACTGGCACATGGGGGCGATGACGACGCGGTTCTTGAAGGTCTGCCCGCGCACCTGGATGGGGCTGAACAGTGTCGTGCGGGCCATTGCCGTCAGTCCCCGCGCACGGTTTCGGTTCCCGCCCAACTCTCCAGGCTCGGAACGTTGAAATTCACCAGGAAATCGATCTTCGAGAACAGCCATTCGCCGTCACGGCGGACATAGGTCTCGTCATAGTCGCCGAGGATCCAGCGGCTGACCTTCCGGCCATCCTCCATCATCGTGCAGGGCATCAGGATACGCCATTTGCCGGTCGCGCTGTCGCCATCCACATCGATGACGAAGTTCATCGCCAGATGGGCGGCAAATACGATCTGGGCGGAAATGCCGCCAAAGAATTCCTCGATGGCTGCGCGGCCTGCGTGGTGTCCGAATACAGCACTTGTCCAGACCGCCTCATCCACGAACAGCGGCCCCAGCCTGTCCGGCAGATAGCCCAGATCGCATTCGTTCATGTAGACGTGTTTCAGCTTCTTGATCGCCTCGATCGACTCGAGACGATCCACGCGTGCGGCCAGCTCTTCGCTCATGTCCGGAACTCCCTTGACGCGGGACCGGATCAGTCAGGAATTCCGGTCTCCGTAGCTGCAAGAGTGGGTATCCGGAGCAGCGAGAGTCAACGAACAACGCCTTGTTGCAGGGCGAACAGAACGCCCCTCAGTCGTCGTCCAGCAGGATGCGTTCCGCCGCCCCGTCCGGGTCATCGAACTGGCCGGAACGCAGCGCCCAGACAAAGGCCGCCAGCCCCAGACCACCAAGCAGGAGCGCAACGGGTACCAGATAGAGAAGCACGTTCATGCCGGAACCTCCCGAGCCGTCCCGGCCAGCTTCCGCGCACTGCCGGTCCGGCGCGATGAAGGCTCCGGCAGGCGCAGGCGCAGGGCATTGAGCGTGACCACAAGGGATGATGACGACATGGCAATGGCTGCGACCAGAGGCGACGCACCGCCGAGCACCGCAACCGGCATGGAGACATGCGCCGCCGCCAGCGCAGGGCCGTCATTGATGCCGTCACCCACCATCAGGGGCTTCTGGTCGGCCACCATCAGCGCCTGAATCGCCGCAATCTTGTCCTCCGGGCGCTGTTCCGCATGCCAGTCGGCAATACCGGCCGCCCGCGCCGTATCGGCGACCGCCGTCGCATTGTCGCCGGAAAGCAGCAGCGGCGCGAAACCATCAGCCTGCAGCGCCGCGATGGTCTCCACCGCGCCATCGCGCAAGGTATCGGCCAGGACCGCACGGCCCTGCGGCACCCCATCGATGGACAGCCAGAGTTCCATGCCGGATGGAACGGCAGCACCGTTGCCGGGACCGGCAAAGGCCCGGCTGCCCAACCGAACCACCTTGCCGTCCGAGGTGCCCGACATGCCCAGGCCCGGATGTTCCGTCACGGCTGTCAGAACCGGAGCCGGTACCGAAGTGGTGGCCTGCCCGACCAGCATGGCCTGTGCCAGCGGATGGCGGCTGTGTGCCGCAAGCGCCTGCGCCATGACCATGGCTGAAGGTGACAGGTCGCATCGGGTGATGTGCGGTTTGCCGCTCGTCAGGGTACCGGTCTTGTCCAGCACCACACGCCGCACCTCCGCCAGTCGCTCCAGCGCCGTGCCGTCCTTGATCAGGATGCCCTTGCCGAACAGGACACCGCTCGCCACCACCTGGACGGCGGGAACGGCGAGGCCCAGGGCGCAGGGGCAGGTGATGATCAGTACCGAAACGGCGATCCAGAGCGACTGCCCCCAGTCGCCACCGGTCACCAGCATCCAGCCGATGAAGGTCAGAAGGGCCACCAGATGGACGGCGGGGGCGTAGATCCGCGCGGCGCGGTCGGCGAGACGCAGGTAGCGGGCGCGCCCGCTCTCCGCTTCCTCCATCAGCCGCACGACCTGGGCCAGGAACGTATGCTGCCCCACCGCCGTCGCGCGCAGGGTCAGCGGCCGGGTCAGGACAAGCGTTCCCGCCTCCACCTGGTCACCGGGACCGAAGGTGACAGGCATGGATTCGCCCGTGACGATGGAGCGGTCGAGGTCACCCTGTCCTTCGATGATCAGGCCATCGACCGGCGCACGCTCCCCCGCCGCGACAAGGATCATGTCACCGGCATTGACTGTCCCGACCGGCACGCGCCGCTGTCCGCCATCGACCAGCAGGGTGGCATCGGATGCCATCAGCGAAAGCAGTTGCCCGACCGTGTCACGCGCACGGGCGCGCACCCGATGGTCCAGGTAACGCCCCACCAGCAGGAAGAAGAGCAGCATCACTGCGGCATCGAAGAAGGCTTCCTCGCCCCCCGAGATCGCGGCATCGAGGCTGAGCCCGCCGGCCAGCAGCACCGCCAGCGAGATCGGGACATCCATGTTCAGGCTGCGGCCCTTGAGCGCGCGCCATGCCGAGCGGAAGAAGGGGCGGCCCGCAAACAGGATCGCCGGCAGGGCAATCAGGGCGGAGATCCAGTGAAACAGGTCGCGCGTCGCGCCTTCCGCCCCCGACCAGACGGAGACGGAGAGCAGCATCACGTTCCCGGCAGCGAAGCCCGCGACCGCAAGCGCGAACAGCAGTTCCCTGCCCTGCCGGTCCTGGGCCGCCGAACCGGCCTCCGCCGCGCTGAAGGTCCTGCAGTCATAGCCCAGCCCCTCCACCGTCGGGATGACCTGGTCCCCGGTGGCCCCGGCGGCAAGACCGACCCGCAGGCGGCGCGTCGACAGGTTCAGGCGTACGCTCTCGACGCCCGTCAGGCCACTCACCGCACCTTCGATCCGCGAGATGCAGCCCGCGCAGTGAACCCCCGGAATGATCAGTTCCAGGGTGTGGCTGTCCATGCTCTGCGGTGCCGTCTTGCGCGGGGCGGGCGCACACGCGGATCCGGAGGTGCAGCAACTCATCAGCCCTCTCCTACCCTGATCTGGAAGATCCGCCGGAACCGCTGCCCGTCCGCATCGGTTGCCGTCAGGTCCACATCCCAGAAGCCGGCACCGAGTGTCAGTTCCGTCGTGTAACTGCCGGACCCTGTCCGCGTCAGCACGACAGCACGGTCATCACGGGCGGTCACCGGTCGTCCCACCCGGCCCGTGACCTCCAGATCCCGCAACGGCATTCCCTGCGCATCGCGATAGGTCAGGGTCAGTTCGCCATCATTCCAGACCAGTGCCACGGACCAGTTGAGCGCAGCCTGCGCCCGGGCCTCATCCTGGTTCCGGTTGAAGTTCTGGCTTGCGACATAGCTGTTACGGACCACCAGCCCGTTGTCCGTCCTCAGCGCCAGGGTCATCAGCACCATGTTGACGGCAATGATCACGCCGAAGAACGCGAGGACATAGACCAGCATCCGGCGTCCGGTGAACGGCTTCTCGTCACGCACTGCACTCATCGCCTCATTCCTCCGGTGCCCTGAAGATCGCGCCATAGTGCGCCTGTTCGATGCCGGCCAGATCCGTGACCGAGAACCGGAAGCTGCTCGCCCCGGGTTCCACCGCTTCACGGGGTACGGCGACATATATCTGCAACTGCTGCACCTGATCCGCATCCAGCACGAATTCACGCGTACGGCTTGGCCACAGGTCCTGACCGACCACAGTCATCAGCGCATTCGGCAGGTCCGAGATCTGCAACAGGACGCGGCGTTCGGTCTGCTCCATGTTCAATATCTTCACGGTGTAGCCGTTGCGGATACTGCCATCCGAGAGCACCACATACTGCGGGTTGCGGTCGCGCAGGACGTTGATGTCCAACCTGTCGCGGGTGAACAGGACGAACAGCATCGCCAGCCCGATGCAGGACCAGAGCACAGCATAGACCAGCGTGCGGGCGCGGAAGATGGTTTTCTTCAGCGGCACGGCGGGACGCCCGTCGGCATTGGCCTCGTAACTCGTCAGCGTGGCGTAGGAGATCAGGTTGGGTGTGCCGCCGGTCCGCGCCATGACGCCGTTACAGGCATCGACGCAGAGGGCGCAGTTGATGCATTCCAGTTGCTGACCGTCGCGAATGTCGATGCCCATCGGGCAGACCGCGACGCACTGGTTGCAGTCGATGCAGTCCCCCAGCAGGGACGCATCGGCCGACTTGCGGTGGCGGCCACGCGGCTCCCCCCGCCAGTCCTGGTAGGTCACGGTCAGCGAGTTCTCGTCCATCATCGCCGCCTGGATGCGTGGCCAGGGGCACATGTAGGTGCAGACCTGTTCGCGCATGAAGCCGCCGAAGACAAAGGTGGTGGCGGTCAGCACGCCAACGGTGACGTAGGCGATCACCGACGCCTCCAGCGTGAACAGCTTGACGAACAGGGCCGGTGCGTCGGCGAAGTAGAAGACCCAGGCACCGCCTGTCGCGACCGCGATCAGCAGCCAGATCAGATATTTGGTGAACCGCTTGCGGATCTTGGCAGCGTTCCACGGTGCCTTGTCGAGCCGGAAGCGGGCATTCCTGTCCCCCTCCAGCCAGCGTTCCACGTGGACGTAGAGATCGACCCAGACGGTCTGCGGACAGGCATAGCCGCACCAGGCCCGGCCCAGCACGGAGGTCACGAGGAACAGCCCGATCCCGGCCATGATCAGCATGCCCGCGACGTAATAGAATTCCTGCGGCCAGATCTCGATGAAGAAGAAGAAGAACCGGCGATGTTCCAGGTCCACCAGCACCGCCTGGTCGGGCATGCCGACACCGCGGTCCCAGCGCAGCCAGGGGGTCACATAGTAGATCGCCAGCAGGACACCCATGATCCACCACTTGAGCCGCCGGAAGGTTCCGGCGACCCGCATGGGATGGATCGATTCCCGTGCCTTGTAGAGGGAGCGGTGCTGGCGGCTGTTGACCGCCTCCACCTCGATCCGGGCAACTTCACCGGGCGTGACGTTGGTGTCGTTGCTGGCCACTGAATGCTACTCCCCACCACCGAGCGAATGGACATAGATCGTCAGTTGCTTGATCGTTACCGGGTCGAGCTTGCTCCCCCAGGCGGGCATGACGCCGTGACGCGGGGCGTGAATCTGCCTGGCAATGTCTGCTTCCGTATTGCCGTAGAGCCAGATGGCATCCGCGAGGTTCGGTGCCCCCTGTTCGCGGTCACCCTTGCCGGCATCTCCATGGCAGGCGGCACAATTGTCCGCATAGAGCCCGGTACCTGCCGCCGCCAGTTCCGCGTCATGCGGTTGTCCGGCGAGGGCAAGGACACGGTTCGCCACGGCCTTGACCTGTTCCCTGTCCAGGATGCCATCACGGCCGAAGGCAGGCATTTCCGAATAGCGGGTGTCATCGTCACCGGGGTGACGGATGCCATGCCGCAGGGTGGTTGCGATGGCCTCCAGATCGCCGCCCCAGATCCATTCGTCGTCGTTCAGGTTCGGATAACCGGGGGATCCGGCGGCACCGGACCCATGACACTGCGAGCAGTTGACGGAATAGGCCGCGCGGCCACCGTTGATCGCGAACTGCAGCATGTCGGCATTCTGGCGAATCTCGGCGAGCGGCAGGCTGTCGACCTTCGAGATCATCTCCGACTGGGCAGCGCGGGCTTCCTGGATATCCTGATGCACGGCGGCGCGGCTGGAATAACCGAGCACACCCGGTGTCGCCTCATCCACCAGCGGTATCGCCGGATAGAAGACCATGTAACCGAAGGCCCAGACAATACAGGCCAGGAAGGTCCACAGCCACCAGCGCGGCAGCGGATTGTCCAGCTCCCGAATGCCATCCCACTCATGACCGGTGGTATCGACGCCGGTCACCTCGTCAGTCTCTTTCCCGCTCATTTGCCAGGCTCCTGCACGTCAGGCTTCCGATCATCCTTCAGGGGCAGTTCCGCGCATTTGCGGTAATGACTGCCCGCACCGGGGCGGAAGAGCACCGCCACCGCAACGACGAAGGTCAGGACCAGGAAGACCAGACCCCAGGTATCGGCCAGATGCCGCAGTGTTTCGTGATCCATCATGCTCACCTGAAATTTTCGTCGGCGCGGTAGGCGGAGAAGTCCACCAGGGTGCCGAGCATCTGCATGTAGGCAATCAGCGCATCCATCTCCGTCAGGGCACGCGGATCACCGTCGAAATCACCCGTCTGAGCCTTGGGATAGCGGGCCAGCAGCCCGTCCCAGTCGGCATCCGGGTCAGCCTGGGCGCGCATGTCCGCCTCCGCCGCCTCGATCATGGCATCGTCGTAGGGGACACCCACAGCCTGGTTTGCCTTCAGGTGCGCGACGATATCATCGGTCCTGAGTTCGGATGTCAGCAGGAAGCTGTATGCGGGCATGACCGATTCCGGCACGACGGAGCGCGGGTCCGTCAGGTGCTGGACATGCCATTCGTTGGAATAGCGCTGCCCGACGCGGGCCAGGTCAGGCCCCGTGCGCTTCGACCCCCACTGAAAGGGATGGTCATACATGCTCTCCGCTGCCAGGCTGTAGTGGCCATAGCGCTCCACCTCGTCGCGCATGGGGCGGATCATCTGGCTGTGACAATTGTAGCAGCCCTCCCGCACGTAGATGTTGCGCCCGGCCAGCTCCAGCGGCGAATAGGGACGCACCCCCTCCACCTTCTCGATCGTGTTCTGCATGTAGAACAGGGGCGCGATCTCGACGATACCGCCGATGGAGACGACAAACAGGCTGAGCACCAGCATCAGGGTGGCGTTCTTTTCGATGCGTGAATGATCGAATTTCATCGGATCCTCCCTCAGGCTGCCGAGCTGGCGGTTGCTGTTGCAGTGGCATCGCTGCCGACGGCACGTGTTTCAGGTGAGCCCTTGATGGTCCGCCAGACGTTGTAGACCATCAGGAAGGCCCCGCTGATGTAGACCAGACCGCCGAATGCCCGGATGACGTAGAAGGGATGCATGGCATCGACCGTCTCGGCAAAGCTGTAGACCAGGAAGCCGTTGGGATCGTACTCCCGCCACATCAGGCCCTGGGTGATACCGCTGACCCACATCGCCGCCGCGTAGATGACGATGCCGATGGTGGCGAGCCACACATGCCAGCTCACAAGGCGCAGGCTGTAGAGGCCGGCCCGGTTCCAGAGCTTCGGCACCAGGAAGTAGATCGCGCCGAAGCTGATCATGCCGACCCAGCCGAGTGCGCCTGAATGCACATGCCCGATGGTCCAGTCGGTGTAGTGGCTGAGCCCGTTCACCGCCTTGATGGACATCATCGGCCCCTCGAAGGTCGACATGCCGTAGAAGGCGACCGCGACGACCATCATGCGCAGCACCGGATCGGTCCGCAGCTTGTCCCAGGCCCCGGAGAGAGTCATCAGGCCGTTGATCATGCCGCCCCAGCTCGGCATCCACAGCATGATGGAGAACACCATGCCCAGCGTCTGCGCCCAGTCCGGCAGCGCCGTGTAGTGCAGATGATGCGGACCGGCCCAGATGTAGAGGAAGATCAGCGCCCAGAAGTGGATGATCGACAGCCGGTAGCTGTAGACCGGACGCTCGGCCTGCTTCGGCACGAAGTAGTACATCATGCCGAGGAAGCCGGCGGTCAGGAAGAAGCCAACCGCGTTGTGGCCGTACCACCACTGCGTCAGCGCATCCTGTACCCCCGAGAACGCCGAATAGCTCTTGGAACCGAGAAACGAGACCGGCACCGCCATGTTGTTCACCAGATGCAGCATGGCAACGGTGACGATGAAGGCCAGGTAGAACCAGTTGGCCACGTAGATGTGCGGCTCCTTGCGGCGCAGCAGGGTGCCGAGGAACACCGCCAGATAGGCCACCCAGACCAGCGTCAGCCAGATATCGACGTACCATTCCGGCTCGGCGTATTCCCTGGACTGGGTGACGCCCATGACGTAGCCGGTCGCGGCCATCACGATGAAGAGCTGATAGCCCCAGAACACGAACCAGTGCAGTCCGCCGAGCGCCAGCCGCGCGCGGCAGGTTCGCTGCACGACATAGAAGCTGGTGGCAATCAGTGCGTTGCCACCGAAGGCGAAGATCACCGCGGAGGTATGCAGCGGGCGCAAGCGTCCGAAACTGGTGAAGGAATATCCGAGATTGAGCTCGGGGAACGCCAGTTGCAGGGCAATGACCAGCCCGACCAGGAAGCCGACGACCCCCCAGAACACGGTCGCGATGACGCCGTAGCGGATGACACCATCGGCATAGCTGTTGGCGGTGTCCTCGCGCAATGGCCGGTCGAGCCTCTGCAACAACGCGACGATGGCGACCAGACTGGCCGCGACAATGACCCAGGCATGGGCCTGGAACAGTGCGTCGTGCCCCCGCGCGGCGCCGAATAGACCTGCCACGGCGGCAAGGCCGAGCAGGATGATCAAGACTACATTGCCCATGGAAGTTCCCTCTGCTTCCGCTCCGAACGGGAGCTGCATGACAAGAGGATTAGTTGGGGGCCTGTCGCGATGCCTTGATCTGGATCAATTCGCAACCACGCGCGTGTGAGACACTTGCATCAATCGACCATGCAGCGGGCGTCGCTGCCCTCCAGGAACTGGCTCTATTGATGGATCAAAAACTGCCCTTTTCTCCACTGAAGCAGGCGATGACCGCGCAGATGACGGCAGAGGCCGGCAGCGAATCCAGCTTTCGTGCAGAACACGATATGATCCGCGCGGTCTGCGACAGGCTGGAGGCCATTGCCGATGCCCTGCCTGTCGTACCCCAGCGCGAGAGTCTCTCGGAACTGATCACCCTGCTGCAGTACGGCATCCCGGCCCATTGCCGGCACGAGGAAGCGGCACTGAAGGAGGCGCTGGAAAGCAGCGAGGAAGGGCGGGCATGGCTGAGGCAGGCGGCCGGTCTGATCATCGCGGAGCACCACGACAACGAGACGATCATGCTGGAACTGGCAGAGGCGCTGGAAGATTATGGCAACCGTCAGGATCCGGTCCACGCCGACGCGCTCGGCTATCTGATCAGGCACTTCTTCAGCCAGATGCGCCGCCACATGGCCTGGGAGGATCAGGTGATCGCGGAACTGCGCCTCATTCGCCGCTGACCTCGGCCAGTCGCTGCATGTCGAGCACCGAAAACTCCCGCGTGGCATGCAGTTGCAGCACGCCGTCGGATTTCAGGCGTCCGATCTGGCGGCTGACGGTCTCGATCGTCAGGCCCAGATAGTCCGCGATCTCCGAGCGGCTCAGCGGCATCTGAAAGCGGATATCGTCCCCGCCGTTGTGGTGGGCACAGCCGATCATGGGGGTGCGGCGGGCGATCATGTGCAGGAAACTCGCGACCTTCTCCGCCGCCGTCTTGCGCCCCAGCAACAGCATCCAGTCGCGCGCGGCATCCAGTTCGTCCAGCGTGTCCTGGAACAGCCGGAGTTCCACATCGGGCTTTTCCTTCAGAATCTTCTCGAACGCGGGCTTCGGGAAGATGCAAAGTTCCACCTCGGTCGCGGCTTCGACATAATAGGGGCTTCGCTCCTTGAACGCCCGGCCCAGGAAATCAGGTGGAAACTGGAGGCCGACGATCTGCTGGCGACCATCGCTCAGCAGCTTGGTCAGCTTGACCGCTCCAGACACGATATTGCCGAACCAGCTGATCGTGTCACCCGCACTCAGGATTGGTTCACCGGGCTGCAGCACGCGCTGGCGCGAAATGGCATTCATCATTGCCAGTTCCTCGTCCGACAGTGCACCGCAGACCGCACGATGACGGATCGCGCAGGTGTCGCAGCGCATGTTGGCGGAGTTCGGTGGTGTAACCAGCATGGGAACATCCTCCGGCGGAGTTGTCGGAACTGCGCGGCATCATAACGTTTCTGTTGCCTGCTTATCAGGCATTCGCGCTCACGCGACACTCTGCCCTTTCGGCCCCGCAATCACAACTGCACGCCCCAGGTATCCTTCAGCCGATATCCGCGCGGCCACGGATCAGACGGGTCAAGCATGTGCTGATGCATACCGGTGATCCAGCCCCTTCCCGATATTTCGGGAATGATCGCGGGCCGGTCGCCGACCTGCAGGGTATCGGCAATGCGACCGGTGAAGTGCGAGCCAATGATGGACTCGGCGGTCAGCCTGTCGCCGACCTGCATGTGGCCCTGTGCATGCAGGATCGCCATCCGTGCCGAAAGTGCCGTGCCGGTCGGGGAGCGGTCGATCTTGCCCGGCTGGATCGCCACGGCTGACCGGGTATGCAGTTCCTGCCCCCGCCGGTCCAGCGGCCCCGCGAACAGGCAGAAGGATATATGCCGCCAGTCGGGATTCTGCGGGTGATGGAAGCCCAGTTGCGCGTTCGCTGCATTGGTCAGCCTGATTCCGGTCTCCGCCAGCGCCCGCGCCTCCTCCGGTACGATGGCAAAGCCCAGTCCGGCGGCATCGACCACCACGAAGCTGTCACCGCCGAAGGCGGTATCGACCGTGATCCGCCCAATATCCGGAACTTCCAGCGTGACCCCGGCCCTGTCGATGAAACTGGGCAGATTGCGCACCGTGATCCGCTCCGCCTTGCCGTTCCGGCATTCCGCCCTGACCTGCACCAGTCCGCCCGGAGCCTCCAGCGTCAGATGCGTGACGGGTTCCTGCATGGGTACCAGTCCGGTATCCAGCAGGACCGTCGCGACGCAGATGCTGTTGGAACCGGACATGGGCGGCGTGTCCTCCGGCTCCATGATGATGAAGGCCGCATCGGCCTCCGGATGCTTCGGCGGCACCAGCAGGTTGACGTGGCGAAAGACCCCGCCACGGGGCTCGTTCAGCATGAAGTCGCGCAGCACACCATCCCGGGCAATGAAGTCTCGCTGCTGCCAGAGCGTCTCCCCCGGCGGCGGCGCGACCCCGCCGACGATGACATCGCCCACCTCCCCCTCCGCATGGGCGGAGATCACGTGAATCACCTTGCTGCTGCGCATGTCTTCCCGCTCCGCTTCCCTGGCCGACACCCGATGCATCCCGCCTCCGCGTGGCCCACCGTTGAGCCGCGCGCGCATTGATGGAAGACTGCCACGATCCGGCACACAAGGGGGAGCAGTCGCTTGGCGCATGAATTCATCATCACTGAAATGGCAGACGGTGTCGCCACTGTCACCTTCAACCGGCCGGACGCGCTGAACGCGCTGACCATCGACCTGCTGCGGGAGGCCGGTGACGCCCTGTCCGGGATTTCGGCACGCGACGATGTCTCCGTCGTCGTCCTGACCGGCGCGGGCCGGGCCTTTTCCGCCGGTGTCGATCTGAAGGCACTGCAGGCCAGCGGACAGGACGTCAGCGCCGGAGATGTCGGCACCGAACTCAACAGCGCCGCCCGGCGGGTGCAGAAGCTGCTCGCGGAGATGCCGCAGGCGACGATCGCCAAGGTCAACGGCTTCTGTTTCACGGGTGCGCTGGAGATCATGCTGGCCTGCGACATCACCATCACCGCCGATGAGGCGAAGTTCGGCGACACCCACGCCATGATCGGCCTGCGCCCGACCTGGGGCATGACCCAGCGGTTGTCGCGCAAGGTCGGCATGATGCGCGCCAAGGAGCTTTCCTTCACCGCCCGCACGATCACCGGGACGGAAGCGGCCAGCTACGGCCTGGCCCTCGAATCCGTTCCCCGCGCGCAACTGGATGCCCGCGTTGCCGCGCTGGCCGCGGCGATGGCCGCCAACAGTTCAGGCTCCATCGGCGCCTACAAGGACCTCTACCGGCGTTCGGAGAATGCCGGACTGGATGACGGGCTGACCTACGAGGCGGAAACCACCTACGAAATCACCGATGTGCGAGAGCGCATGGCCGCTATCCTGTCGCGGCTGAAGGGTTAGTTCACATCGCACCATTCCTTGGCGGGTCCGGGGTGCGATGGTATCTGTCTGTTCACGACGGAGGTTCGGGGAGGAACTGATGGGACATTTGCTGAACGACGCTGATCTGATTGACCGGATATTCAGTCACATCGACGGCAAGACAACGGATGCCGGCACCCAGGTGTGGCGGGAACCGGTGGAGAACTACCGGTCCCGGGAAAGGTTCGATGCGGAGATCGAGGTCCTGCGCCGCATACCCGTCCCCTTCTGCCCCTCCGCCGCCATCGGCGAACCGGGCTCGTACATCGCGCGAACGGCGGCACGCACGCCGCTGCTGGCGGTCCGTGGCGACGACGGTGTGGCCCGCGCCTTCCGCAACGCCTGCCGCCATCGCGGCATGGCCGTGGCGCGCGGAGAAGGCTGCCAGCGGTCCTTCGCCTGCCCCTATCACGCCTGGACCTATGGCCTGGACGGCAGCCTGAAGCATGTCCCCGGCGAAGAGGGCTTTCCCGGTCTGGACAAGGCGGACAACGGGCTGGTGCCGGTGCATGCGGTGGAGGAACGCGGGGGACTGGTCTTCGTTACCCAGGACCCGCCGTTGTCGGACGGCGCACTGGGCGAAATGCCGGACCTGCTGGAACCCGGCCAGGAAGTCTTCAATTGCATCAGTTTCACGGATCAATCGAACTGGAAACTGATCGGCGAGACCTCGATGGAGGGCTATCATATCAAGGCCCTGCACAATAAGTCGTTCTACCCCTACGGCTTCGACAACCTGAATGTCGTCGAGACCTACGGGCGCAATTCCCGGATCGTCTTTCCCTTCCGCCGGATCGAGAAGCTGCGACAGATACCGCGAGAGGAACGGCGGCTGAAGGGCATGGTGACGGACGTCTACCAGCTGTTTCCGAACACGCACATTTCCTGGCTGACGGATCACGCGATGCTGGTGATCCTGGAACCTGTCAGCCCGACCGAGACCCAATGGGTGATCTATCAGGTCACCCTGAAACCGGAAGATGGCAAGCCGGTCGATGTCGAGGTCGCCCGCCGCGACGCCAACTTCGTGCAGGACACCGGCCTGATCGAGGATCGCGATGCAGCCCACACGATCCAGACCCACATGGAAAGCGGTGCCAACAGCCATCTGACGTTCGGCCACTACGAGCAGGCGATCGGTCACTTTCACCGGAACCTGACCGCGCACATCGACATGCTCGGCAGGAACGGCTGACCTGTTCGCCTGCCGCTGACACCCGAGTTACCGCATTGGAATCCTGCCGCCCGGAGCGCGTGCCTACCGCACCACCATCACCGAGATGTCGGTATGGGCGGCCAGGTAGCCAGCGTGCGAAGAGATGACATGCTCGAGGAAGCCCGGAACATGGGATGCCATCACGACAAGATCGGCACCGATCTCGTGCGCGACCTCGTTCAGCCTGTCGTCCAGATCGACGGACGGATCGTGGGAGACCACTGACCTGGCCGCGAAGCTCACGCCCCTGGCCGAGGACTGGGCCGCCGCGAATTCCTCGAGCTTCCGCGCGAACTCCTCGGGCGTGTGCGCAACGGAACCCGGCGCACTGGAGGTCACGCCACAGAGCGTGACCGTCGCCCCTTCCGAGCTGCTCAACCGCGCCGCGACGCTGATCGCCTTGTCGAGCTTTTCCTTATGACCCAGATCAACGGGCACGAGAATGGACCTGAACATGGCGTCCTCCGTATCCTGTTCCGGACCCGGCGGTCGGGCCGCTCACGTCCCCGACCGTCCCATATCCGAACCTGGGATTTCCTGACCCAGATCAAATTCTCCCGGAAAATCCCCGATTCAGCCGGGCACGACAAGCTGTGCCAGCGCCGCCTCCAGCGTGGCGGTCCTGTCGCGGTCGGAGCGAAGCGTCCGCCAGCCGGGGACATCCCCGATCTCCGGCTGGCGCCGCAGCACCTGCCGGTCGGCATCCGAGGCATCGGTGCCCCGCTTCGCGATCCGCTCGGCCAGGGTCTCCTCCGCGCCGACAAGCCAGAAGCCCTGGAACGCCGTCCCGTTGTCGCGCGCGATGGACTGCGCGATGGCCCGCTGCTCCGGTTTCAGCATTGTCGCATCGACAATGACGTTCGCACCGGCTTTCAGCGCTCGCCCGGCGTCCTGCGCAAGCCTGCCATAGACGGCTGCCGTGATCTCCGAGCGATAGGCGTCCGCCCCCAGCGTCTCGTCGGGGCGGCAGCCGAGCATGCGCTTGCGGATCTCGTCCGTGCGCAGCACGACCACATCCGGGGCCGGGGCGACCCGGGGTGCAAGTGCCTGGGCAAGCGTCGACTTGCCGGTGCCGGACCGGCCGCCGATCGCGATGACCTGCGGGGATCGGGGTTCCGCGAGCAGATCAGCGGCCAGCGCCAGGTAATCTGCTGCCTCCGCCTCGCCGGCGGGCGAGAGCACGCCCACGAGCGCCCGCACCGCCGCCCGCACCGACAGGAACAGCCGCAACGCGGGCATGTCCGCATAGTCCCGCGTCGCCACAAGGTATCGGCTCAGGAAGACAATCGCCGCCTCGTCCTCCCCACGATGGCGCAGGTCCATCAGCGCAAAGGCCGCGTCATAGAGCACATCGACGTGGCTGAAACGCGGCTCGAACTCGATGGCGTCGAACAGCACCACCTCGCCGCGGAAGCGACAGGCATTGTTGAGATGCAGGTCGCCGTGACCATGGCGCACGGCACCCCGACGGGCCCGTGCCGCGAGCCTGGGTGCCAGCGCCCCGGCAACAGGGACCACCCTGTCGCGCCAGCGCCCGAAAGCGGCGCGGAGCCCGTCCGGTACGGCATGGTCGAGGTTGCTGATCAGATCATCGAGCGTCGTCGCAAAGGCGTCCCGACCTGATTGCGGGCGCACGACCCCGGCGGACAGATGCAGACCCGCCACGGCATCAGCGAATTCCCGGACTGTCTGAAGATCCAGCCTGTGTTCCACCGCCATCCGGTCCAGCAGATCCGCCTGTTCGAAGCGGTGCATCCGGACAAGATACTCGACCGGTGCTGTCGGGGGACCGAGCCAGAGTTTCCCGTCCCGGGCATTGACCGCCACGACATCGAGATACATCGCCCTTGCGGTCCGCGCGTTCACCACCAGCTCGGCCTCGCAGGCTGCCTTGCGCTGCTCCAGGGTGCTGAAGTCGACGAAGTCGAGACTGACGGCCTTCTTCATCTTCCAGGCATAGGCGCCAGCCAGGAAGATGTGCGAGATATGGGTCTCGATATGCTCGACGGCCTCACCGCCGTGCGTGTCCGCCCGCATCATGAACGCGACGGATGCGGCCTGGTCCGGTTCAGGGATGTTCATGGCGCGCCTGTCCGCACATCAGAACGGCGGCACCGGAAATCCGTCCCTCCCTGAGTGCCGACAGTGCCGCGTTCGCGTCATCAAGTGCATATCGCGTCACCTCGGTGCGGATGCCGGCCTCCGCCACGGTTTCGAAGAAGTCCGTCGCATCGGCACGGGTCAGATTGGCCACGGAACGGATGATGCGCTCGCCCCATAGATCCTGATAGGGAAAGCCGGGAATGTCCGACATGTGGATGCCGCCACAGACGACAGTCCCCCCTTTTGCCACCGCCCGCAGGGCGACGGGCACAAGCGCGCCGACGGGCGCGAAGATGATTGCGGCATCGAGCGGCTCTGCCGGGGTCTCGTCCGAACCGCCGGCCCAGACGGCACCAAGTCTCCGGGCCAGGTCCTGGGCGGCGGAATCGCCCGGTCGTGTGAAGGCGAAGACCTCGCGCCCCTGCCAGCGCGCCACCTGCGCAACGATGTGGGCAGCGGCCCCGAACCCGTAGAGCCCGAGCCGTTTCGCATCGCCGGTCATGTTGAGGGAGCGGTGGCCGATCAGCCCGGCGCAGAGCAGCGGCGCGAGATGCGCCGGGTCCGCTTCATCGGGCAGTTTCACCACGAAGCGGGCATCGGCAAGGCACTGTCCGGCGAACCCGCCGTCGCGCGTGTAACCGGTGAAGACGGGCGTATCGCAGAGGTTCTCCGCCCCCTTCAGACAATAGCGGCAATGCCCGCAGGTCCCGCCAAGCCACGGCACCCCGACCCGCTGTCCAACCGTCAGCCCCCCGACAGCCGGGCCCATCGCCGCGACACGGCCAACAATCTCGTGGCCGGGAACCAGCGGCAGCTTCGCCTCGGTCAGATCGCCATCCACGATATGCAGGTCGGTGCGGCAGACGGCGCAGGCCTCGACATCCAGCAGCACATCGTCAGGACCGGGAACCGGTGTCGGCATCTCCACCAGCCGCAACGCCCGCCCGGGCGCATCCAGCACCATCGCCTTCATGCCTGCACCTCCATTGTGGAACCCGGCCCGATCAGCTCAGGTCTCGAAAGGTGCCTGCATCCTGCCATTGATCAGGTCAGGGCACAGTGAGGACAATCGCCACACCGCCCTCCTCATCCGGGCGCGGAAGGACCTACGCCGGGGGCGTCGCCTCCGGCCCGGCAATCTGCATGGCCTTGCGGTAGGCGGGCCGGGCACTGATGCGCTGGAAATAGGCATTCGTGTTCGGCAGGTCCGCCAGGGTCCGGCCGCCCGAGGCAAGGATGTTGCCGAAGTTGTAGACGACCATCATGTCGGCGCAGGTAAAGTCATCGCCTGCCAGATACTCATGCTTCGCCAGCGTCTGCTCCAGATAGTCATAATATCCAGACCAGCGGCGATGCAGCAGTTCCTTCACGATTGGCGTCGCTTCACCCGTCGGGTTGGCACCCATGGCCAGCTGCGCGAAGTATAGGCCCAGCGCATTGTTGTTGAACTGCATCCAGTAGAGGTAGTCGAAATAGTTCGGCTGATCCGGGTTCACCGTGAACCGTCCCCCCGCATGGGTGCGGCAGATGTATTCCAGCACCACCGCCGATTCCGTCAGCACACGACCATCATCCTCGATCACCGGCGCGGTCGCCGCCGGGTGCAGCGCGAAATAGGCCTCGGGCATCAGCCGGTTGGCCTTCCGATGATACCACTTCAGGTCATAGGAAAGACCGAGTTCCTCCATCAGCCAGACCACACGGTCGGACTGCGATACGCCAAGATGATGAATGGTGATCAACTGATTTTCCCCGAATGCCTGCCACGTTCAGCCCCGATGATAGCCGAACGGGCACCAACTTGAAGCGATGAACTGCGTTCCCGGCCTCTGGAGCGGGTTCTAGAGCGTTCCACTATTTGATGGAAGCATACCCTGAGTTCTGGATGTAGTTTG
>CAXBNO010000010.1:0-17477 GCA_963976775.1 uncultured Kordiimonadales bacterium | reverse complement strand
GAGCTATCCGCTGCACGATCCTGTTATGATGGACCGGGGCTTCCTCGCCGATCGCGACGTGACGCGCAAGAGCTTCCTGCACGCGGCCTGGATTTCCATTCTGGGAATCATGGTGTTCGGAGTGATTGGCGTCTACGCGGGCCTGAACAAGGACGATGGCGAGGCCATGGTTGTCGCCCTGACCAGACTCCTGGGTGAACCGACAATGCTGCTGTTCAATTTTGCGCTGGTCGTTTCGGCGGTCTCCACCCTGGATTCCACCTTCTCAAGCGCCTCCAAACTGGTAGTGGCGGACATGCGGGTTGTCCATCCGTCGGTCCGCAACGGTCGCCTGGCCATGGCCGTGTTCCTTTTCGGCGGGCTGGGGTTCCTTTTCCTGGGCAGCAAGGATTTGTTCGCCGCCGTCGCCGTGTCGGGGACTGCCTCCATGTTTCTGGCCCCAGTCGTATTCTTCAATATTCTGGGCGGAATGCGAATTCGGCGCTGGGCCTTCGGGTTCGCCTTCTCCCTCGCCATCGCCGGCAGCGCGCTCTACATGCTGGAGGCGGGAGGCCAGATTGCGGTCATGGAGCCCCTGTTCGGAATTGCACACAAGTACACGAAGCTGCTGCTGATCTGCATTGTCGTCCTGATGGGCGGCTGCGGAGCCTTTGCCCTTGGCGCGACCGGGTGGGCCCGCAATCGCGCCTCAGCCTGACCGCTGCCAAAATTTCTGACATGGGATGCATTCGTCAGTGTCACGCAACACGGAACGGGTCCGGCGTGGCCTGAAGCGCGCGGTGAACTCTCCAGCAGTCATCCGGTGTGCCGTGGCGCCGGTGGCGATCGAATCCGTCGTCACCATCAGTGGCAACGGACAACTCGGTGCCAACGGGTAACCTACCAGCTGTTGCGCAGCTCGCGCAGCTTCAGGAAGACCTCGCGCGGGGTCGGGTCGTCCGGCAGGTCGGGGAAGCTCTTGCGCAGTTCCTCGATGACGGAGCGGCTGCGCAGGCGGAAGAAGGTGTTCACTTCCTTCTCCAGCCCCAGCGTCGTGACCAGCGCCTGATCCGAATCCTGGTTCTCGACTTCCGCCAGCAGTTCCTGCGCGCGGGCGTTGTCGGGTTCCCGGTCCAGGGTGAATTTCAGGTTGCCGATCAGATACTCGTGGCCCGGATAGAGCAGGGTGTCGTCGGGCAGGGTGTCGAGTTGTTTCGCGAAGGTCTCGTACATCTGTTCCGGATGGCCGCCGTTGTGACAGTTGCCGGCCCCGGCGTTGAACAGCGTGTCGCCGCTGAACAGGGACGGCTGGTCCGTATGGGTCTTCAGGCAGATGTGGCACATGGTGTGGCCGGGAGTGTCCAGTGCCTCGATCTCCACGGTCTTGCCGACCTTGATGACATCGCCCGCCACCAGTCCACGGTCGATGCCGCGGATGCTGTCCTTCGCGTTGGCGTGGGCCAGCAGCTTGGCGCCGGTGGCGGCAATGACCTGGCGGTTGCCGCCGGTGTGGTCGCCATGTTCGTGCGTGTTCAGGACCTGGGTGATCTGCCAGCCCTTCTCCTTCGCCTTCGCCAGGCATTTCTCGTGATCCAGCGGATCAATGGCCATGGCCTCGCCGGTCTCCGGACAGACGATCAGGTAGTTGAAGTTCCGATAGTTGTTTCCGGTCCAGATCTGTTCGACGATCATCTTGCTGCGGCTCCGCGTGGTTTGGTTGCTGTCGGCAGTCCAACACGCAGCGCCCGCCGGGGCAATCCCCCGACGGGCGCTTTGGTCGATGCGGTGCCGTGTCGGTCGGCTCAGAAGCTCAGCGAATCGGCCCGCAGCACGTAGTCCTTCAGTTCGCGGATCTGGCCCAGCACCTTCTCCGGCACCGGTCCATCGACCTCGATGAAGGCCAGGGCGTCGCCACCGGCACTGGAACGGCCAAGATGGAAGGTGCCGATATTGACACCTGCCGCGCCCAGCAGGGTGCCCAACTGGCCGATGAAGCCCGGCTTGTCGTGGTTGCGCAGGTACAGCATGTTGGCGCCGATCTCCGCCTCCATGGCGATATTGTCGATCTCGACGACACGGGGTTTCTCACCGGCGAACAGGGTGCCGCCGATGCAGCGGATACCGCTGCCGGTCTCGACGAAGACGCGGATGGCGGTCTGGTAGTCGCCGGGGTTCTCGTCACGCTCCTCGACGATGCGGATGTTGCGGTCCTTGGCCAGTACCGGGGCATTGACCATGTTGACCGAGTCGAGCAGCGGTGCCAGCAGGCCCTGGATGACGATGGCCGACAGCGGCTTCACGTTCAGGGTGGCGACATGGCCCTGGTAGGCGATGCGGATCGACTTGATGCCGGTGCGCACCGTCTGGCCCATGAAGGCCCCAAGCTGCTCCGCCAGTTGCATGTAGGGGCGCAGTTTCGGGGCTTCCTCCGCGGTGACGGAGGCCATGTTGAGGGCGTTGGTGACCGCGCCATGCACCAGGAAGTCGGCCATCTGCTCCGCCACCTGCAGCGCCACATTGACCTGCGCCTCCGTCGTGCTGGCCCCCAGATGCGGGGTCGTCACCACGTTCGGATGGTTGAACAGGATGTTTTCCTTCGCCGGTTCGCTCTGGAACACGTCCAGCGCCGCGCCCGCGACCTTGCCCGAGTCGAGCGCATCCTTCAGGTCCTGCTCCACGATCAGGCCGCCACGGGCGCAGTTGATGATGCGCACACCGTCCTTCATCTTCGCCAGGCTTTCGGCATTGATCATGTTGCGGGTCTGGTCGGTCATCGGTGTGTGCAGGGTGATGAAGTCGGCACGGGCATAGAGCTCGTCCAGTTCCACCTTCTCGACACCGATCTCCGCGGCACGCTCCGGGCTGAGGAACGGGTCTGCCGCCACCACCTTCATGCGCAGGCCGAGCGCACGGCTGGCGGCAATGGCACCGATGTTGCCGCAGCCGATGATGCCCAGCGTCTTGCCGGTCAGTTCGACACCCATGAACTTCGACTTCTCCCACTTTCCGGCGTGGGTGGAGGCATTGGCTTGCGGGATCTGGCGGGCCAGCGCGAACATCATCGCGATGGCATGTTCGGCGGTGGTGATGGCATTGCCGAACGGGGTGTTCATGACACAGACACCGGCAGCCGTGGCGGCGGGGATGTCCACGTTGTCGACACCGATACCGGCGCGGCCGATGACCTTCAGGTTGGTCGCCGCCGACAGGATATCCGCCGTGACCTTGGTGGCGGACCGGATGGCGAGGCCGTCATAGTCGCCGATGATTGCTTTCAGCTCGTCGGGGCTGAGGCCGGTCTTCTCGTCATAGTCGACGCCCATGCGCTTGAACGTTTCGGCGGCGAGGGGGCTCATCTTGTCTGAAATCAGGACCTTGGGCATGAAACTGTCTCCATGTCCCCCGCGCTGTGGCGGGGGATGCTGTTCGATTGAAACCGAGAGGTTGCGGCGTGTCGGTACCGCGTCAGGACGCTTCGGCGCGGACCTGCTGCCAGGCCCAGTCGAGCCAGGGCACCAGGGCTTGCACATCGGCGGTCTCGATGGTGGCACCGCACCAGATCCGAAGGCCTGCCGGGGCATCGCGATAGCCGTTGATGTCCAGCGCCACACCTTCATCTTCCAGCAGGGTCGCGATGCGCTTGGCGATCGCAGCCTGGGCCTTCTCGTCCTGTCCGGTGAACCAGGCATCGGTGATGGACAGGCAGACGGAGGTGGTTGACCTCGTGGCCGGCTCCTTCGCCAGGAAGGCAGCCCAGTCGGACGCCGCAACCCAGTCGGCAATGACCTGCGTGTTGGCGTCCGCCCGCGCGATCAGCCCGGACAGGCCACCAACGGACTCGGCCCAGCGCAGGGCGTCGATCTGGTCTTCCACGGCGATCATCGACGGGGTGTTGATGGTTTCCCCCTTGAAGATGCCCTCATTGATCTTGCCGCCCTTGGTCAGGCGAAAGATCTTCGGCATCGGCCAGGCGGGCGTGTGGCTTTCCAGCCGCTCCACGGCGCGCGGGCTCAGCACCAGCATCCCGTGCGCGGCCTCGCCGCCCAGCACCTTCTGCCACGACCAGGTGACCACATCCAGCTTGTCCCACGGCAGGTCCATGGCAAAGGCGGCAGAAGTGGCATCGCAGATGGTCAGACCCTGGCGGTCGGCGGGAATGCCGTCGCCGTCGGGCACGCGCACGCCGGAGGTGGTGCCGTTCCAGGTGAAGACAACGTCATGGTCGAAATCGACATTCGCGAAATCGACGATCTCCCCGTAGGGGGCCTCGATGACCCGTGCGTCGGAGAGGCGAAGCTGCTTCACCACATCGGTGACCCAGCCGGCGCCGAAGCTTTCCCAGGTCAGCATTTCCACCGGACGCGGGCCCAGCAGGGACCACATGGCCATTTCGACCGCGCCGGTGTCGGAACCGGGAACGATGGCGATGCGATAGTCGTCGGGCAGGCCCAGGATGGCGCGGCTGCGGTCCAGCACCTCCTTCAGGCGGGCCTTGCCGATGGCGGCGCGGTGGGATCGGCCCACCGGAGCATCGGCATAGATTTCAGGGGACCATCCGGGGCGCTTGGCGCAGGGACCGGACGAGAAATGAGGCGCCGCAGGGCGCACTTCTGGCTTCTTCATGATGGCGTTCCTTCCAGAACGAAGCGCCCCGTTGGGGGGGCGTGACCCGCCGCGGATATTAGGCGGCGACATTCGCCGGTCAACACGCGACACGGGCCTGCGACAATTGTGCGGCGCAACATGGTCAGCGGTGGCAAATCCCGTCAGCCGAACGCGTCGCCCATGCGCTTCCGGAAGTCCCAGCTGCTCAGTCGGTCGGGGGTGATGCGCAGGGTGGCTTCGTCGATGTCGCGGCCCAGCAGCCACTGCGCAAAGGTGCTTTCCGGGTCGCCACCGTGGCGGATCAGCAGGTCGCGCAGCCGATCCTTGCCGTCGGGCAGGATCTCGGCCCGGCCCTGTCCGCGAACGCCATAGTAGGGCGGTGCCTCCACTGAAACCTCGAAGGCGCAGGCATCATTGTGGCGCAGCGCCCGGACGATGTCGGCCTGCATGGGGGAGGCGCACCAGAGGGAATCCTCTTCCCACGCGAACCAGACGGACACCAGCATCGGGCGGCCGGACCCGGTGATGGCGGCCAGACGCAGTGGTACGGTCGTCGAGGTCAGGAATGCATCGATCTCCGCGCGGCTCCAGGGTCCTTTCAGCTTCATGGTTTCAGGCCATTCAGGAATTCGGTCAGCACAGCAACTACGGCCTCCGGCTGTTCCTGCTGCACCCAGTGGCCGGCGCCGTCGATCAGGTGCAGACCCCGGAAGTCACTGGTCACACGTGGACCCTGCATGGCGTCGAGCGCGCCGGGAGACTGCTGGATGCCCCAGTCGGAGGCACCGGCGATGAAGGTGCTGGGCACGTCGATGGTGCGCCCGTGAAACAGCTCCATCTCGCCACCGATCGCCGGGTCGATGGCGCAGCGGTACCAGTTCAGGCCACCCTGGAAGCCTGTGCGGGCGTAGGTCTCCGCATAGACCGCGAGTTCGTCGTCCGGCAGCCAGTCACATGCGGTGACCTGTTCCGGTGTCGGCATCTCCGGCGCAACGGTCTCCGGCATGGTCGCGGCCCGGTCCATGACGTAGTAGGTCGGCAGCTTCGCCAGCTCACCTGCCGTCCAGCCGGTGAGCGGGAAGGGGCGGTTGTCCGGCCAGTCGGCGCTCTTTGCGTGATAGTAGGCGCGCAGGAAATCATGCAGACCCTGCGGCGCATCCAGCATGTCGCGATCTGCCTGTGGTTCCGAATAGTACCATTGATAGTGCTTCCGGGGCCGGTCGAGGGCAGCCAGCGCCGCATCGAGATCGGGCTTCGCCTGACCCCGGTCAGGTGCGGGCGGTCCGCCATAGGGGGCGCTCATCAGGGCAACCGAACGGAAGATGTCCGGTCGCAGCAGGGCGCAGTGCGCGGCAACGGGGGAGCCGAAATCATGGCCGACCAGCGCCGCGACATGGTCCCGTCCCAACGCTGCCACCAGACAGACAATGTCCCGTGCCAGGTTCATCATGCAGAAGCTCCGCACGTCGCCGTCATAGCGACCGTCCCAGCCGGTGGTGCCGCCATAGCCGCGCTGGTCCGGCGCCACGACGTGGTAGCCCAGGGCTGCCAGGGGCCGCATGACCTTGCGCCAGCTCCAGGCCAGTTCGGGGAAGCCGTGCAGCAACAGCATCAGCGGGTCAGCCGGATTCCCCGCTTCCAGCACCCGCATGTCCAGGCCATTGATGCCCGGCAGGTCGCGTGTCCGGATTCCGTCGGGCAGTTTCATCGTGCAGGTTCCTGTTCCGGTCCATGTCGCGGCATTCTTGTACCGCCATGCGCGGCTTGCCAAGTCGTCACGACGTCCGGGTGACCCGTGCGGCACGGACAGCCGTATCAGGAATTCATCCGGCGAGGGGCTTTCCATGACCGCGAAGAATCTGATCCTGATCATGGGCGACCAGCTCAACCCCGGCCTGCCAGCACTGGCGCAGGCCGACCGGTCGCGGGATGTGGTGCTGATGGTGGAGGTGGCGGAGGAGACGACCTATGTCCCGCATCACCGCAAGAAGATCGCATTCATCCTCTCCGCCATGCGCCACTTCGCAGCGGAGCTTTCGGGTGACGGCTGGCAGATCGACTATGTGAAGCTTGATGACGAGGCCAACGCAGGCAGCTTCACGGGCGAGGTCGCGCGGGCGATAGAGCGGCACGCGCCGGACAGGATCCGATTGACCGAGCCGGGGGAATGGCGCGTCGCGGAGATGGTTGCGGGCTGGCCGGATGGTCTTGGCCTGCCTGTGGATGTCCTGTCCGACAATCGCTTCCTCTGCTCCCGCGCGGAATTCGCCGATTGGGCCTCTGGCCGCAAGCAACTGCGCATGGAGTACTTCTATCGCGAGATGCGCAGGAAGACCGGTCTGCTGATGGATGGTGACAAGCCGACTGGCGGGAAGTGGAACTTCGACAAGCAGAACCGGAAGCCTGCGGAGACCGACCTGTTCATGCCCCGTCCCCGGCAGGCCCACCCCGAAGACATGACGCAGGCGGTGCTGCAACTGGTGGCGGAGCGGTTTCCGGACGGATTCGGTGATCTGGAACCGTTCTGGTTCGCCGTGACGCGGGAGCAGGCGGTTCTGGCGCGCGACCGCTTCCTGCAGGAGGTCCTGCCGCATTTCGGTGACTATCAGGACGCGATGCTGCTGGGAGAGGATTTTCTGTATCACTCCGTGCTGTCGCCCTGCATCAACGTCGGGCTGCTTGATCCGCTCGACCTTTGCAGACGGGTGGAGAAGGCATGGCAAAACGGCGACGTGCCGCTGAACGCCGCGGAGGGCTTCATCCGTCAGATCATCGGCTGGCGGGAATATGTGCGCGGCATCTACTGGCTGAAGATGCCGGAATATGCGGAGATGAATCACCTGAACGCGGAGCGGGACCTTCCCGCCTTCTACTGGACCGGCGAGACCGGCATGGCGTGCGTCCGGGCCGTGGTCGACCAGACGAAGCGTCAGGCCTACACGCACCATATCCAGCGCCTGATGGTCACGGGCACCTTCGCCCTGCTGGCGGGGATCCGTCCGCAGCAAGTGCATGAGTGGTACCTGTCGGTCTATGCCGATGCCTTCGAATGGGTCGAACTGCCGAATACGCTGGGCATGAGCCAGTTCGCGGACGGGGGGCTGCTGGGCTCGAAACCCTATGCCGCCAGCGGCAGCTACATCGACCGCATGTCGGACTATTGCGGCAGTTGCACCTACAGCGTGAAACAGAGGACGGGGGAGGGTGCCTGCCCCTTCAACGCCCTGTACTGGGATTTCCTTGCCCGCAACGCGGACACGCTGCGGGGCAATCCGCGCCTCGGCCCGGTCTACAGCACCTGGGACCGGATGAAGGAGGATACGCGGGTGGCCTGTCGAGCCAGCGCGGAGCGCATTCTGGAACGGCTGGAGGAACTCTGAGCGTCAAAGTCCGAAGACCAGCAGGTACAGGCCCAGCATCGCGGTGAGCCAGAAAACGCCGGTGCCGGGCTTCGATGTCTGGCTGACCAGCCCGCCGGGGCCTCCCAGTCGTCCGGCGACCCCGATCACGGTATTGACCCAGCCGTGCATGCCACCCGTCAGTGCACCGGAAGTCTCCGTGCCCCATTCCACTGTCGCGCGCCAGACCCGGTGCAGGGCGCGGCGGAAGATCCAGTCGGCGTCCAGCAGGGTCGAGCGCATCTCGGCCGGGTAGAGGCCGGTCCGCATCATCCAGGCGACGCCAAGCCCGGAGAACAGCAGCAACTGCATCTGCGTCACGATGTGGGAGCCGGTATAGGGCTCGTAGTCGGTCTGGTAGGGCAGGATGTCGTAGAGATAGCCGGGGAAGAGGCCGATCCCGATGCACAGTGCAGCGGATACGGCCATCGCCAGCAGCATGTTGAACGGTGCTTCGCTGCAGGTCTTCCGCGTCTGCTTCGGCCAGGCGAAGAACGCGAAGTACGGGATCTTGATGCCCGTGGTGACGAATACGCCGACAGACGCGAACAACAGCATCGCCCAGACGAACCACATGCCTTCCCCGGCTGCAGCCGAGATGATGAGAGACTTGGAAACGAAGCCGGAGAACAGCGGGAACGCCATGGAGGCTGCGCCGATGATGCAGAAGCCGGCTGTCATCGGCATGGACTTGTAGAGCCCGCCGAGTTCCGTCGCCTTGACGGTGCCGACCCGGTACAGGACCGCGCCCATCGTCATGAACAGCAGCCCCTTGTAGAGGATGTGGGAGAAGGCCTGGGCGGCAGCGCCGTTCAGCGCCAGCTCCGTGCCGATGCCGATGCCGATCACCATGAAGCCGAGCTGGTTGTTCAGGCTGTAGGCCAGCACCTTGCGCAGGTCGTTTTCCACCAGCGCGTAGAAGATCGGGAACGCGGTCATGACCACGCCGATCCAGATCAGTTCCTCCTGCCCCGGGAAACCTCGGGCCAGGGTGTAGATCGCCATCTTGGTGGTGAAGGCTGACAGGATCACGGTGCCCGTCACCGTCGCCTGTGGATAGGAATCCTGCAGCCAGTTGTGCAGCAGCGGGAAGGCGGCTTTGATACCGAAGCCCAGGAAGATCAGCAGTCCGCCCGGCGCGTCGAGGCCGATGTTGCCGAACGCGACCGACCCCGTGCCGCGCCAGTGGATGATCAGCCCGCCCAGCAGCAGCACACCGGAGGCGATCTGGACGATCAGATAGCGGATACCGGCACGGAAACTGGCATCGGTCTGGCGGGCGAAGATCAGGAAGACGGAGGTGACAGCCGTCAGTTCCCAATAGATGAACAGGCTGATCAGGTCTCCGGCGAAGACCGCGCCCACGGCGGAACCCATGTAGGTCAGTGCCGCCACATCCTGCATCCGGTCGCGGACGTGCAGGTGAAAGATGCCCGCGATCAGGGCCGCTATGTAGAAGATGTAGCCCCAGACCAGCGAAAGGCTGTCGATGCGACTGCCGACCAGTTCGGCACCAAACAGGTTCATGACCGCATGGTCGCCGTTCGGCACGTCGATCAGTTGCCAGAACCCGACAAACGGCAGCACCAGCATCAGGGCCTTGCGGCCATGGTGCGGCAGCACGGCGGCGAGGACACCGCCGAGCAGCAGGATCAGTCCTGGCGGCAGGTCAGTCCACATCATCGTCGTAATAGTCCTCATCCCGCATCACGGCCCTGCGCAACAGCTTCGACAGCAGCACCAGAACGATGCATCCCAGCAGGCCGAAGAAGCCGTAGAAGTTCGGCAGGTACTCGACATCGAAATAGCCGTGCTTGTGATAGACGTGCCAGAGCAGGTCCGCGATGTCCGCCAGCGCCAGCAGCACGCAGAGACCGATCAGCACACGATAGAGCCGCTGCACCACCGCCGGGCGGTCCAGGGCGTATTTCTCCGGCTCCCTGAAATCGGGTGACGCGCTCATTGGCCGCCTCCGGTCATGGTGATGGGCAACAGGAAGTCGAAGATCTCCTGTGCCATGAAGAACAGCACGACGGTCAATGCCGCAGTGATGCAGATGGCAATCAGGCAGGCCAGCGGGGCTTCCTGCACCTTCACTGGCCCGTCACCCGCTCCGGCGGGTTTCAGCAGGAAGCCGCGCAAGGGTATCGGCATCAGATAGGCGACGTTCAGCAGCGAACTCAGGATCAGCACCCCGATGATGAACTGGAAACCGGCATCCGCGGCACCCACCATCAGCAGGAACTTCGACCATGATCCGCCCAGTGGCGGAATGCCGATCACCGACAGCGCCCCGATCATGAAGCAGAAGACGGTCACCGGCATGATTCGCCCGATGCCCTTCATGTCGGAGATCTCGGTCTTGCGCAGCGCGACGTAGATTGCACCGGCGCAGAAGAACAGCGTGATCTTGCCCGCCGCGTGCATGGCAATGTGCATGCCGCCGCCGACCACGCCCATGGCGGTGCCCAGCGCAGCGCCCAGGATGACATAGGAAAGCTGGCTGACCGTCGAATAGGCCAGCCTGCGTTTCAGGTTGTCCTGGTTCATGGCGATCAGGCTGGCGAGGGTGAGGGTGATCGCGGCGGCATAGATCAGCCAGTTGGTGGCGCTCTCTGTCGTGATCAGCTCCAGACCGAAGACATAGACAATGATCTTGATGACCGTGAAGACACCGGCCTTCACCACCGCCACCGCATGCAGCAGGGCGGAGACCGGCGTGGGCGCGACCATGGCCGCGGGCAACCACTTGTGGATCGGCATCAGCGCCGCCTTGCCGACGCCATACATGTACAGCGCCAGCAGCAGACCCGCCGACAGCCCCTGCACCTTGCCGGTCAGCGTCCCGCCAGGCACGAAGTCCAGGGTTCCGGTCAGGTTCCACGTCCAGATGATCGCCGGCAGTTGCAGGCCGATGGAGGTGGCGATCAGGATGCCGAGATAAGTGCGGCCGCCACGCTTCGCGTCCTCCGTCCCCTTGTGCACCACCAGTGGATAGGTCGAGAGCGTCAGGATTTCGTAGAAGATGAACAGGGTCAGCAGGTTGCCTGCGAAGGCGATGCCGATGGCGGCACTGATCGACAGGGCGAAACAGGCATAGAACCGGGTCTGGTTGGTCTCCTTGTTGCCGCGCATGTATCCGATGGAATAGATCGAATTGACGATCCACAGCGTCGATGCAATGGCAGCGAACATCATCCCCAGCGGTTCCACCGTGAAGGTGATGGTCAGGCCGGGCAGCAGTTCGAACAGGGTGACGGACGGGCGCGCGCCGGCCTGGATCGCCGGAAAGATCGACCAGACGTTGATGGCGTTCGCTGTCGCGGTGATCAGCGTCACCGCCTCCCGCAGGTTGGCAATGTGTCCGGTCAGCACGATGCCGACCAGTCCGATGATCGGGATCAGCAGCGCAAGCTGGATATGGGTCTCTATGCTCATGGCGTGACCCCCAGCAGCGATTGCGCGGCGGCACGGGCAATATCAACGGAATATCCGGTCTCCAGCCCGAAATAGAAGCAGCCGATGGTCAGCGCCCACAGCGGCAGCAGCATCGACAGCGGTGCCTCGGTCACGGCATGGTTCGCGGCGGGTTCGCGGAAATAGGCCACTTCCACGACGCGCCAGACATAGATCACGGCAAGCAGCGAACTGGCCAGCACCAGGGCAGCGATCGCATAGCCCGTCGCACCGTGTTGCAGTGCAGCCAGGATCAGGTACCACTTGGAGATGAAGCCGACGGTTGTCGGCACGCCGATCAGGCTGAGACCCGACAGAACGAAGGCCAGCGTAGTGAAGGGCATGGTCTTGCCGATCCCGGCCAGCCTGTCGATATGCATCGATCCGACGCGCAGGAAGATCGCCCCCGCCGCCATGAACAGGGCCGCCTTGGTGATCGCATGGTTGAACAGATGCACGATACCGGCGGTCAGGCCATCGACGCCGCCAAGGCCGATACCGGCCACCATGTAGCCGATCTGCGCGATGGACGACCAGGCGAGCAGGCGTTTCAGGTCGGTCTGGAAGATCGCGACGGTCGAACCGACAAGGAAGGCCACGACCGCGAAGGGCAGCAACAGGGTGGCGAAATCCAGCTCGGCGAAGGCCGGAATGTCGCCGAAGACAGTGAACTGGAACCGCAACAGCACGTAGATCGAGACCTTGGTCGCGGTTGCCGACAGGAACACACCGACCGCACTGGGGCTGTAGGCATAGCCGTTCGGCAGCCAGAAATGTGCCGGGAACAGGGCGAACTTCAGCGCGATGCCCACTGTCAGGAAGGCGGCGGCAGCCCTGACCGATGTGGTGTCGGAGACGGGGCCGAGACGCTCGGCCAGATCGACGATGTTGAGGGTGCCGGTCATGATGTAGAGCAGGCCGACACCGATCAGGATGAAAGTCGCCCCAAGTGTGCCCAGCACCAGATACTGGAACGCCGCCGTCAGCGCCCGCGGATCACGACCGGAGGCGAGCAGCATGTAGGTGGAGAGCGAGGATATCTCCAGGAAGACGAAGATGTTGAAGGCATCGCCGGTGATCGTGATGCCCAGCATCCCGCAAAGGCACAGCAGCCATGCGGCATAGAACAGGTGATGCTTGTCGCGCGGCACCTCCCGCTCCACCGACCGCAGGGCGTAGGGCAGGGCGATCAGGGAGATACCGCTGACGATCAGCAGCACGAAGGCATTGATCGTATCGACCCGGTACTCGATGCCGAAGGGGGGCGCCCAGCCGCCCATCTCGTAGGAGATCACGCCACCGCCCAGCACCTGCATCAGCAGGTTTGCCGAAATCCAGAACGTGGCGGCGCTGACCAGCAGGGCAAAGGCCCAGGGCCCATTGCGGAACCTCAGGAACGTACAGATCGGGGCCGCGACCATGGGCACCACGACCTGCAGTGCGGGCAGGTTGGCCATCAGGCTGAACCCCGCGTTCGCAGCGGTGCTCATGCGTCGTCCGTCCGCATCAGTTCTTCCTCGTAGAGGGCCTCGGCCTCGGCGATCTCGTCTTCCTCGACGGTGCCATAGGCTTCCTTGATGCGCACGATCAGGGCGAGACCGATGGAGGTCGTGGCGATACCCACGACAATGGCAGTCAGGATCAGCACGTGCGGCAGGGGATTGGAAATCGGCTGCGTCAGGCCATCGGCCAGAATCGGTGCCGTGCCACCCCAGATCTTGCCGGAGCTGATGTAGAGCAGGAAGACGCTGGCCTGGAAGATGTTCAGGCCAACGACCTTCTTCACCAGGTTGCCACGGCTCATCGCGATATAGACCCCGGCCGTCATCAGGATCGCGAAGACGTAATAGTTGAACTGACCGAGCCACTCCATCATCGCGGCGGCCCCGTCATCTCTTCCTCATCCTCGTCATCTGCCTCGTCGCCTTCGAGTTCGCGCGTGGTCTTCAGGCGTCCCGCGAACTGGTAGAAGATCGTGATCATGACGGCGGCGACGGTCACGCCGACACCGAACTCGATGATCAGGATGCCCAGGTGCTGGCCATGCACCGGATCGTGGCTGTCCAGCGCGCTGTAGTTCAGGAATTCGGCCCCCAGCAGCAATGTCGCCACACCCACCCCGGCGTAGATCAGCAGGCCGAGTGCGACCAGGAAGGACACCAGACCCGGCGAGACGACGCCACGTGCCTGGTCGAGGCCGTAGATCAGCGCATAGAGGATGATGCCTGCCGCGAAGATCACCCCGGCCTGGAAGCCGCCCCCGGGGCCGAAGTCACCATGGAACTGGACATAGAGACCGAACAGGAGAATGAATGGAATCAGCAACTTGGCAAGGATTCGCGGGACCAGATGTTCGATCATCAGGTGTCATCCCCCTCACCGTCGTCGTCGCGCCGTCGGCGTCGATGCGCGCCGATGACCGGCATGGAGGAAAGCAGCATCATCACGCCGATTCCCGCGGTGAAGATCACCGTGACTTCCCCGAGCGTATCGAAGCCGCGATAGCTGGCGAGGACGGCAGTGACGAGATTGGGCACATCGATCTCCACCGGAGTCCGTTCGATGTAATAGGGCGCGACATGCACCTGGGTGGGCGCGTCCGCCGCGCCGACCGCCGGCATGTCCTGCATGCCCCAGAGCAGCACGGCACCCGTGACCAGCGCAACGAGCATTGGCGTGAACTGGAACCGGAAGGGAAGCTTCTCCCTTCGGCTGTCGATCAGGGCCAGGGTTCCCAGTGACAGGATGGTGGAGATGCCCGCACCCACTGCCGCTTCCGTGAAGGCGACATCGACTGCATCCAGCAGGGTGAAGACCATGGCCATCAGCAGGCTGTAGATGCCGGCCAGCATCACGACACCGAACAGGTTGCGCAGCCGGATGATGCCAAAGGTCACCACCAGCAGCAGACCCAGCAGGACGACGTTGATCAGGGCTTCCCAGTCGCCGAGGCTCATGCCGTGCCCCCCTCGGCATCGGTCAGGTCGTGATCCAGCTTCGGCTTCTGTGCGGCGAAGAAGGCCGCGTGTCCGATGGAGTAGGACGCAATGGGGCTGGTGAACCAGAGGAAGATCAGGACGAACAGCAACTTGATCGCAATCAGCCATTCACCGGCGACCAGCGACGGCACCGCCAGTCCGGCGAGAATCAGGAAGGTGGCGAGCGTGTCGGTGATGCTGGCGGCATGCAGTCGGGTGTAGACGTCCGGCAGGCGCAGCGTGCCGTAGGCACCCACGATCGTCAGGAGCGCGCCGGAGATCACCAGCACGCCGGAGACAATGACAGGCCAGTCCATCATGACCGCACCCGGGACTGGCCAAGGTCACGGTAGCGGAAGTACTTCAGTACGGCGATGATGCTGATGAAGTTCATCAGGGCATAGACGAGGGCCAGGTCCAGAAATTCGGGCCTGCCTGCCAGATAACCGAGAACGGCGAGCAGCAGCACGGTCTTGGTTCCGAACATGTTCGTGGCCATGACACGGTCCATCAGTGTGGGGCCCAGCAATGCGCGGATGATGGCAATCAGCATCGCGACGAGCAATCCCAGTGCGGCAACACCGTAGATCATGGTGTCTGGTCCTCCTGCGCGCGGCGATGCAACCGGTCGCTCTCCAGCCCGGCACAGCGACGGTTCATGTCATCGCTCAGCACGCCTTCCGCCCCTTCCCGTGACAGGGCATGGACCAGGATGCCCTTGCCATCGTCGATATCGATGGACAGGGTCCCGGGTGTCAGTGTGATCGAATTGGCGTAGATGACCCGGCCGAGATCGGTGCGCTGCATCGTCTGGGTGCGCACCAGCGTCGGGGAAATATCGGGATTGGCACGCAGCAGACGGCGGGTGACGTCGATATTCGCCTTCACGATCTCGATAAAGAGCCATGGCCAGTAGGCAATGATGCGCCAGCCCAGTTCCAGCGGCGTTCCTTCATGATCCACCACATCCATGCGCCAGGCGACCAGGACGCACAGCAGGCAGGAAGCCGCACCGAGCCATAGCAGCAGCGCGTGATCGTAGATGCCCGACAACAGGAGCCATGTCGCGGCCAGAAAGACCAGCAATCCCAGCGCTCGACCCACGAATGCCCCCTCCTGACGTCCTGTTACCGGCCCGACCTTTCGATAGCGGCAACCTAGCTTGACGACAGGTGGTCGCGCAACAGCGGCGCCGGGGCGTGATGGCGATCACGGTATTGTTTGTCCCGACGACACCGGACTGTTAGCCTGAAAGAAAAGCGTAACAGGCAGATGGTAGCGCGATGTGGGGGAATGAGGCAGGGGAACGCACGGAAGATGCGGCTGCGCTTGAAGTGCGCGGTCACCTCAAGTGGTTCAATTACGTAAAGGGTTACGGCTTTGTCACGGCATTGGACGGGCGGGACGTGTTCCTGCATCTGTCGTGCCTGCGCAAGGCGGGACTGTCCTTCGTCGATGAGGGTGCCGAGATCTGGTGCGAGGCCACCGAGGGCCCGCGCGGCCTGCAGGCGCAGTCCGTGCTGCAGGTCCGTCCGGCCAATCGGGAGAGTATCGATCATGCGCCGCAGCAGATGCAGGCCGGCAGCGCCGCCATTGCGCCTGTTGGGAGCCCGTCCGACACCGAATCCACCTCCCCGGGGCACAGGCGTGGCTCTGGCGCCAACGATGATTCGCCGCTGGAGGAACACGTCGCCACGGTGAAGTGGTTCAACCGCATTCGCGGCTATGGGTTCCTCAGCATCAGCGAGGATGACCCGGATGTCTTCATTCACATCGAGACCCTGCGACGCGTTGGCCTGACGGTCGTGCAGCCGGGGGAAAGCCTGCGGGTCATGGTCCAGCGCAGCCAGAAGGGCTTGCTGGCGCGGGAGGTCAGGCTGAATTCACAAGGCGTGGACTGAAGGCGCGGACTCAAGGCGTGCCGGGGGTCAGTCCGCGTGTGACAGGATGTTGAGCAGCCTGCCGAAGGGGTCGCGGACGTGGAACCGCCTGACACCCCAGGGTTCCGTCACGGGGCCATATGCGATCTTCACGCCTGCTTCGACCATGCGCTGGTGCAGCTCGTCCAGATCATCCACCTCGATCGACAGATCGGGGACCGGCGTGCCTGAACCGCCATCGGACGCGAAGCTGACCTGCTGCGGCGAACCGGGCGCGGTGGCGAAGGTGCTGATCCAGCCCTGATCCATGACCTTCACCAGGCCCAGAAGATCGCCGTAGAAGGCTTCCGCATCGCCGGGGCTGTCCGATGCGATGTTGGCGACGATCCGCTTCACGCTCAAATCTTCGTCTCCTTGTCGCCCAGCGCCTCCGCCAGACGCGCAACCGCGCTGCCCGGCCGCAGGGGTTGCTGCTGTGACGCGTCAGGGGTCCAGCCGGTCATCTGGATGACCTGGAACGTTGCCGGGACGCGACCATCGGGGCCTGCGAACTTCTCCCCGTAGAGGGCCATGGCGCGCATCAGGGTCTCCCGGCGCAGGAAGGTGTGGCGTCGTTGGTGAACCACATTCTGCTCCCCCATGCCGCGCAGGTCCTGCAGCAGACGGAACGGATTGCCATAGCTGACCGTGATCGTGTCGCTGTCGGTGACCGGCAGGGCGAAACCGGCGCGCTGCAGCAGTGCCCCGGCATCGCGGATGTCGGCGAACGGTGAAACCCGCGGGCTGACGCCGTTCTCGATTTCCAGTTCCGCCTCCATCAGGGACCGGCGCAGTTCGAAAAGGGTATCGCCCCCAAGCATCGCGACCAGCAGCAGCCCGTCCGGTTTCAGGGCCCGGCGCAACTGGACCAGCGCACCGGGCAGGTCATTGACCCAGTGGAGTGACAGCACGCTGAAGACCAGATCGACGGACGCTTCGGCAATCGGCAGGAATTCCTCGTCGCCCACCAGTGCCGGTCCGGGCTTGGCGAAGGCTGACGCAAGATCCATCGTGACCATGCTTTCGACCTTGCGCCCCGCACCGACCAGCGCCGACGGCAGACCACCACGTCCGCCGACAACCAGTGCACGGGCGAAGGTCCTGTCCACATCCATCAGACGGTCGGAAAGCCTTTCGGCGAC
>CAXBNO010000009.1:0-17561 GCA_963976775.1 uncultured Kordiimonadales bacterium | reverse complement strand
GAAGAGTTCGTTGAACACCGGGCGCAGCGTGCCGTCCGGGGCCATGGCGCAGATCGGCTGCCGCCGCATCAGGGAGGAAATGTCCATCGACGTGATCTGCTCGACCAGGCGGCCCAGATGTTCCGGTCGCATCGGGATCTTCGGCGGCGGCTGGTTCTTGCGGGTCTTGCGCCGCTCCGCCTCGATCATGCGGTCGTTCTCGGCCTGCTGCCTCAGCGAACGGGCGAGGGCGACGAAGGCATCGTAGTCGTCGTCCAGATCATACCAGGTGCAGAATTTCCCGGTGTCATAGGCGTCGTCGTGGGTCAGGGGATCTTCGTTGAACAGATAGCGCAGACGGGTCACGCCCTCGTCAACCTCGGTTGGGGTCGCGCCACGGGCGACGAAGACGAGGTCATTGTTCGACATCATGAAGAGCTGGCCGTCGAAGCGCTTGGCGAGCAGTTCGAAACTGTTGGCAGCAATGCGCATGTGGTGCACGCGCCGGTAATGCGCGCCCAGCCGCGACAGGTGGATATGGACCGCGATGCGATCTTCCGTGTGCCGCGCCAGTCGCTCCGCAAAGTCCAGCAGCCGGATTTCCTGGTCTGTCCGCGCCTTCATTGACTCACTTTCCGCGTTTCGGGTCCTGCGCCCGGGCCTGCCTGAGGGGGAACCGTCGCACAGGTGGCTTTAGAACTGGTTAACCGGCGGACAATACCTGCGGCAGGTTGCATCAGGGATTGACCTCTGGCCCGGCTTGGCTGATCCCTGTCGGACAACCCAATTCACCGGAGGCGGTGCTGCCCATGCGTGTCCTGTTCCTGCACAACAACTTTCCGGCCCAGTACCGGCATGTGGCGACCAGTCTGGCGGCGGAGCAGGGGCACCAGCTCGTCTTCGGCACCCAGGCGAAGAACGGCGAGATTCCGGGCGTGACCAAGGCGTTCTACAAGCCGGCGCGGGAGGTGCGGGCGGAGACGCATCACTATGTCCGCAACCTGGAGAGCGCGGTGCTGAACGGCCAGTCGGTCTATCGCATGTGCATGGACCTGAAACGCCAGGGTTTCGTGCCGGACCTGGTCTGCGGCCATTCCGGCTGGGGACCGACGCTCTATGTGAAGGATGCGTTCCCCGACACCCGGGTCCTGAGCTACTTCGAATGGTTCTACCACGCACACGGCTCCGACGCGGACTACCTGCCGGAGAGCGAGATTTCCTCCGACGACGAATGCCGCATCCGCACCCGCAACGCCGCGATCCTGCTCGATCTGGCGAACTGTGACTGGGGACTGTGTCCGACGCTGTTCCAGCGCGACCAGTTCCCGAAGATCTTCCACAACAAGCTCACCGTGCTGCACGACGGGGTGGATACGGACTTCTTCAGGCCGGACCCGGATGCGGTGATGAAGGTCGGTGACCTGGACCTGAGCGGCGCAAGGGAGATCGTCACCTACGCCACGCGCGGGATGGAGCCCTATCGCGGCTTCCCGCAGTTCGTGGAGGCGGTGGCGCAGTTGCAGAAGGTGCGGCCCGACATGCATGCGGTCATCGTCGGTCAGGACCGGGTGGCCTATGGCCGGAAGCTGCCCGATGGCCGGACCTTCAAGCAGAAGATGCTGGAGGAACTGGAACTGGACATGAGCCGGGTCCACTTCACCGGCCTGCTGCCCTATGGCGAGTATCTCAAGGTGCTGCAGGCCAGCCACGCCCACGTCTACATGACCGTGCCCTTCGTGCTGTCCTGGTCGCTGATCGAGAGCATGGCGACAGGGTGTCTGATCATATCCTCCGACACCGAGCCGGTGCGGGAGGTCATTCGCGACGGCAAGCAGGGTCTGCTGGTGGACTTCTTCGATGTTGACGGGCTGGCGAAGCGGATCGCGGAGGCGCTGGACAATCGGGAAGCGCTGAAGCCGCTGCAGGAAGCGGCGCGCGAGGTGGTGCTGCGGAACTATGCGCTGAAGGACACGCTGCCGAAGCATGTCCGCCTGCTGAAGGCGGTGGCCTCCGGTGCGCTGCCGCCGGTCCTGTCCCCACCGAAGCCCGCGGCCCGGCCCGGTCGCCGCCGCCGTCGCTGAGCCAGCCATGACACTGAGCCAGCCATGACACACAGGGCCCCCGGTTTTGCCAGTCCGACGCGGCCGGTGATCGTGGATGCTCCGCAGGCGCTGCTCGACCTGACCCGCGCACAGGCGCCGCACTGGCCGGAGGCGCAGGGCGCGGACAATGCCGTGCATGTCACGGCCCTGACAGCGGACGATGGCTCTGTCCGGTTCACGGCCAGCAGCTACGACGCACCGGATGTGGTGCTGCCGCCGGGCCTGCTTGCCGCCAATGGTCTGATCGGAACCGTGATCGGTGCCTTCGTCGCTGCCGACCCGGACTGGGTCTGCCTGCATGCGGCGGCTGTTGCCATCGGTCAGGGTGACCGGCGGGGGCTGACGGTGCTGCTGGGTGACACGATGGCCGGCAAGAGCACCCTGGCCATGGCCCTGGCGGCAAATGGCGCGCGGCTCTGGTGCGATGACCGCCTGCCGCTTTCCCGGAACATGCAGGGTCTTGCCCTCGGACTTCGGCCCAAGCTGCGCCTGCCCCTGCCGGACAGTGCCCCGGCGCAGTTCGCCGCCTTCGTTGACGCGCATGGTACGGCGCGGGAGGGGAGCATGGTGTATCTCGCGCTGGAAACGGAAACGCAGGCGGTGTTCGGGGAGGTTCTGCCGGTCCGCCGCCTGATCACGCTGGAGCGGTCACGGCAGCCGCAGGCACCGAAGCTTGTGGAGGCGGGGGTCGGCGAGACCGTGAAACATCTGGTCCCCGTGACCTTCGCCCCGCATCTGGACCCGATGACACGGCTCACCCGGCTGCGCCAGGTGGCGACCACCTGCGAATGCCGGCACCTGACCTATGGTGACAGCTTCGAGGCGGCGGAATTCCTGATGCGGGGGCTGGACAAATGAACCGTTGGGAACGCGCCGCGGGCGTATCGGAGAACCCGATGGACGACGACCTGTTCCTGGTGGCACCGATCAGCGGAGAGATCGTGCATCTGGACCGGATGGGCGCCGCGATCTGGCGTCTGCTGGAACAGCCGCAGAGCATGGAGGAGATTCAGGCGACCTTTGCTGCGGCCTTTCCCGATGCCGATGCCGAGAGGCTGCTGGATGATCTGGCGGCGGCCCTTGAAACGCTGAAAGCCGCCGGACTGGTGCGACAGTCCGACGGCTGATCAGGGAGGGGCAGAAAGAAGTCGTTCGCGGGCAGATGCTTCTGTGGTCGAGGCCTCAGGCGGCGACTTCGGCCTCTTCCGGGTCGCGCAGCACATAGCCGCGTCCCCAGACGGTTTCGATGTAATGGTCGCCACCGGTCGCAGCCGCCAGTTTCTTGCGCAGCTTGCAGATGAAGACGTCGATGATCTTCAGTTCCGGCTCGTCCATGCCACCGTAGAGATGGTTCAGGAACATTTCCTTGGTCAGCGTCGTGCCCTTGCGCAGCGAGAGCAGTTCCAGCATCGCGTATTCCTTGCCGGTCAGGTGAATGCGCTGGGCATCGACCTCGACGGACTTGGTGTCCAGGTTCACCACCAGCTTGCCGGTACGGATGATGGACTGGGCGTGACCCTTGGAGCGGCGGACGATGGCATGCACGCGGGCAACCAGTTCCTCACGCTTGAAGGGCTTGGTCAGATAGTCGTCGGCACCGAAGCCGAGGCCTTTGACGATGTCGCCCACGTCCATCATGCTGGACAGGATCAGCACAGGGGTCGCGACCTTGGAAAGGCGCAGCTTCTTCAGCACGTCATAGCCGTGCATGTCGGGCAGGTTCAGGTCCAGCAGGATGATGTCGTAGTCATACAGCTTGCCCAGATCCAGGCCTTCCTCGCCCAGATCGGTCGAGTAGACGTTGAAGCCGTCTGACGACAGCATGGTCTCGATGCCACGCGACATGGCCATATCATCTTCGATCAGCAAAACGCGCATCGCATCGTTCCTTCCTTGACCGCATTAACCTCACGCGAAGGATAATCTTCCATTAATCCTAACGAATGGTTAACGGCGTTAACACTTGTTGATTCACATTCCGTGACGTCAGTCATCACGATTGTCGGGGCCTCCGCAAATCCCGTTCCAGTTCCGTGACAATCAACAGGAAATGTCAGAAAACTGTCATTCGGGGATGACAGATCGGTTTTCGGGGCGCACACTTTCCTGTGACAGGGTCGGGTGCCCAGATGTCGCCCGGTCCTACCCACCGAACAACGGAAGGGAGTACCTCGTGTCATCCAAACCAACACTCGATCAGATGAAGCGTCGCCATGCGGAGCTTGAGGCCAAGATCTCCGCTGAGGAGGCTCGCCCGGCACCGGATGAAGCGCTGTTGGCGAAATGGAAGAAGCAGAAACTCTCGCTCAAGGATTCGATGCTGGTGCGACACGCGGCCTGACCGCGCGCACTGACGACTGACCGACCTGAGGCCCTGTCAGGCAACTGGCAGGGCCTTTGTGTTACCGAACCTCAGTGTTACCGAACCCCAGTGTTACCGAACCCCAGTGTTACCGAATCCTTGTGTCGCAGAATCGTCTTGCCCCGTGATGCAGGCGACAGCAGTCGGCCCCGTCGCGGCTGCGTCCGCCACATGGTGCAAGTGCATCTGCGTCCAAGCGAGGTTGTGGGCAAGTGCATTACCCTGTGGGCAGTTCAGTGAACCAGCAGTCTGCAGGGGGGCGCATGTCACGCTTGACGGTGGGAATCGACGTCGGAGGCACTTTCACGGATTTCGTGGCCTATGACCCGGCAGGGCAGGAAGTCACGGTCTGGAAGAATCTCTCCACTCCGGCCAATCCGACGGACGGTGTGCTGCAGGGGCTGAAGCAGCTCACCGACAGCATCCGCAATCTGCGCCTCGGCACCACGGTGGCCACCAATGCCATCCTGGAACGGCGCGGTGCACGGGTGGGCTATGTCACGACGAAGGGCTTTCGCGATGTGCCCTTCATCCAGCGCGGCAACCGCAAGTACCACTATGACGCCAGTTGGGTGAAGCCGAAGCCGCTGATGAAGCGGCGCGACTGCTTCGAACTTGATGAGCGGATGCTGGCCAGCGGCGCGGTTCACAAGGCTGTCGACCCCGCCGAGGTGGAGGCCATGGCAGCGGAGATCGCTGCACGGGGCGGGATCGAGGCAATTGCCGTCAACCTGCTGTTCTCCTATGTCACACCGGATCACGAGATCGCGGTGCGCGACATTCTGACGAAGGCCCTGCCGGACGTTCCGGTCTCCATCTCCTATGAAGTATTGCCCAAGTGGAAGGAGTACGAGCGCGCCTCCACCACCATCGCCGATGCCTTCGTCAAACCCATCGTCAGCCGCTATCTGAAGGATCTCGGTACGCGGCTGAAGGAGCGGGGCGGTGTCGAGAATGTCGCCATTATCAAGTCCAATGGCGGTGAGATGACCACCGACGCGGCGGCAGCGTCCCCGATTCACATGACTGTCTCCGGTCCCACCGGCGGCGTCGTCGCGGCGCGCCACATCGCGGCGCAGCTCGACGTGGGCAATCTGGTCACCTTCGACATGGGCGGTACCTCCACCGACTGCTCCACGGTCGTTGATGGGCAGGAGAGCTTCACCACCAGTTTCGAGATCGAGTTCGGCGTGCCGATCCAGGTGCCGATGATCGACATCCGCACCATCGGCGCGGGCGGCGGCTCCATCGCCTGGATCGACAAGGGCGGCATGCTGCGGGTCGGACCGCAGAGCGCCGGCGCCAATCCGGGACCGGCCTGCTATGGCTTCGGCGGCACGCAGCCGACCGTGACGGATGCCAATGTCATCCTGGGGCGCATCAGCCCGGAAAATTTCCTCGGCGGAACCATGGCGCTGGACATGGCGAAGGCGCGGGCGGCGATGCAGACCATCGCGGAGCCCCTGGGGCTGGGCGTGGAGGAAACCGCGCTGGCGGTGCTGCGCATCGTCACCAACAACATGACCGGTGCGCTGCGTTCCGTCCTGACGGAGCGCGGTCTCGACCCGCGTGACTTCGCCCTGCTGGCCTTCGGTGGTGCGGGGCCACTGCATGTCGCCGATCTGATGGGAGAGGCCTCCATCCCGACCGGCGTGGTGCCGAACCATCCGGGCCAGTTCTCCGCCTTCGGCTTCATCATGACCGATGCACGGGTCGATCTGGAGCGGACGGTGCAGATGACCTCCAGCCGTTTCGATCTGGATCGCGCCAACGGGGTCATGGGCCAGCTTGTCAGCGATGCGCTGGGCAATCTGAAGGCCCAGGGCTACGCGCAAGGGCTGAGCGTCAGCCGTACACTGGAACTGCGCTACCTCGGCCAGAACTACGAACTGGAAGTGCCGGTGGAGTTCGAGACCTTCGACGCGGAGACGGTGCAGAAGGCCTGGGCCACGTTCCACAACCTGCACAAGGCACGCTTCGGCTTCAACATCCCGCGGGAGGTGATCGAGGTCATTACCTTCAAGGTCACCGCGATCTCGGTGCGGGAGACGCCGACCCTGCCGACCCTGCCGAAAGCAGCGGGGCTGCCGGAACCGACGGCGCACCGGCAGGTGCACTATGATGACGGTGCCCGGCAGGCTGCTGTCTATGATCGCGCCAGCCTGGGGGATGGTACGGTGATCGAAGGGCCGGCCCTGGTCGAGGAACCGGCCTCCGTGACCGTGCTGCGCCCGGACCAGACGCTGACGGTCGACAGTCACGGCAACCTGATCATCCGCAACCGCTGAACAGAGGAGACGAGGCCATGGGAACGTCGAAAGCCACAGATTTCGTCACCATGAACATCATCGAAAGCTCCATGATCTCGGCGTGCCGGGAGATGGGGATCACCCTGATGAAGACGTCCTACTCGACGATCTTCAACGAGGCACTGGACTTCACGTGCGCCATCGCCAGCGCCGAAGGCGAAATGTGGGCCGTTGCGGAGTTCTGCCCGGCACAGATCGGCGGCATGCCGCTGATCATCAGCTCCAGCCTGAAGGAAATCCCGCTGGACACGATCAATCCCGGCGACGTGATCGTCCACAACGACCCCTATCGCGGCGGCTTGCACACACCGGAGCACACCCTGTTCTGCCCGGTCTTCGTGGACGATCAGCTCGTCGCCTTCACCGTCGCCATCGGCCATGTGGCGGAGGTTGGCGGCATGGTGCCGGGCGGCTTCGCCTCCGAAGCCACCGAGATCTTCCATGAAGGCATTCGCGTGCCGCCGGTGAAGATCAAGAAGCGCGGCGAGGATGTGGAGGAAGTCTGGAAGCTCTGGCTCGCGAACGTTCGCACGCCGCGCTACAACTACGGCGACATGCGCGCCCTGATCAGTGGTGTCGAGGTCGGGGCCGAGCGGCTGGCCCAGACCATTTCCAAGTATGGAGTGGATCACTTCCGCAAGATCTGCGCGGACCTGATGGACTATTCGGAGGCCCGGATGCGGGCGGAGATCCGCGACCTGCCGGACGGGGCCTACCCGTTCCATGACTTCATGGACAATGACGGCGTGACCGATCAGGAAATCCGCATCAACGTCGAATGCTTCATCCAGGACGACGAGATCGTGGTCGATTTCGAGGGCAGTTCACCCCAGGTCGGCGGTCCCATCAACGCCACGCTGGGTGTGACCTGGTCGGCGGCCTACAACGCGATCCTGCATCTGACCGACCCGTCGATCCCGAAGAATTCCGGCTGCTTCCGGCCCATTCACGTGCTGGCACCGGCGGGGACCGTGGTCAACGTCGACTATCCGGCACCGGAGGTCGGCGGCAATACGGAGACCCATCCCCGTATCGCCGGGGCAGTGATCGGCGCGCTGGCCCCCGCCTCACCGGAGCGCGCCTTTGCCTCGGAGGGCGGCACGCACCTGAACTTCGTCTTCGGTGGTCAGGACAAGGCGAACGACGAATATTTCGCCTGCTATGACATCGAGGTCGTGGGCTGGGGCGCGACGCGCCATGCTGATGGCAATGACGCCACCGACTCGATCAACGGCAACTGCCGCGTGACACCGGTGGAGGTGTTCGAGACCCGCTACCCCTGGCTGACGGAGGAAATCAGCCTGATCCCGGACTCGGGCGGGGCCGGCGCCACCCGCGGCGGCCTGGGGACACGGCGCATCTGGACCTGTCTGGATGCGGAGATCACCTGCAGCCAGCTCACCGACCGGCATGTGCATCAGGCCTGGGGCCTGAACGGCGGTGGCTCCGGCACGTCGGGCATGACGCTCTACATGGCGGCGGGCAGCAGCGAATGGCAGAACATGATGCAGGCCTTCGGCAAGGCCTCCACCAGCAAGTGGTCCAATGTGGTCATCAAGCCGGGCGACCGGGTGGAGATCGTGACACCGGGCGGCGGCGGTTACGGCAGCCCTGCCGACCGCGATCCGGCATTGGTGCAGGAAGACCTGGCCGAAGGCTATGTCACGGCAGAACGCGCGAGGGCCGACTACGGCCTCGGCGCCGGGGGGGATTGATCCATGCGTTTCTCGGACACCGGCTACTACATCGAACGCTACATCAAGTGCGGCAACTGCGGCGTGCTGGTCTATGACGAGGGCGTCAAGGCCAGCGATCCGAAGCTGGCGGACGTCCACTTCTGCTCCGACTGGTGCGTCGACTGGCGCACCCAGCGCGTGAACGGCAGCAAGGCCCCAAGGATCAAGACGGGCTGAACTCGAGGCGGCGTTCCTTCCGGATCTTCTGCTTCCCCCCTTGCGGAGGAAGTCGCAGGCTGCTGCACTGTGGCAAGGCCATGGCTGTTCGGCTTTGCCGACTCACCCCCATCCCGACCTTCCCCCGTCGAGGGGGAAGGAGCAAGGTTTCGCCCGAACAACAGCCGTTTCAGGCGGCGTTCATCGCCTCCGGGAAGACCTTGGCGGCGAAGCGGGGGTAGCATTCGGCGATTTCCAGGGAAATCTGCTGGCGGATGATGTCCAGCGTGGCGCGGTCGGGCAGGATGGTCTCCGGCACATGCTCCGGCACATCGATCTCGAAGCCGGTATTGTCCAGCACTTCCTCGACCGTATGGCCGGGATGGACGGAGACCAGGTGGAACTTCCGCCGGTCCTTGTCGAAACCCATCTGGCAGATCGGAGAGACCATCGCGTAGGGTCCGCCGGTGCGATAGACCTCCGGATCACTGGTGCCCGGGGTCGAGATGAAATCCACCTTCTCCACGAAGACGCGGCGGGTGTGCTCCTCCCGGAACAGGATGACGCGCGGCACCAGATAATAGAGGTAGGCGGAGCCGAAGGAGCCGGGCCAGCGGATCTTCGCCTGCGGATAGTCACCGATGCCGACCAGATTGATGTTGGCCTGACCGTCGATCTGGCCACCGCCGAGGAAGAAGGCATCCAGCCGTCCCTGTGCGGCCCAGTCGAACAGTTCGACACCGCCGTTCGTCATCAGGTTGTTCGCGCGGCTGCCAAGCACATTGACCTGCATGGCCCCGCCGGATTGATGGCGTGCCAGCAGGCAGCCACCGCCGGGAATCGGAGAGGACGCGCCGCTGGAGACCAGCCGACAGCCCTCCAGCAGGCGGGCGATGATGGTGATCAGCAGTTCTTCCGTACGGATCTCGTCGGGCGCGGGAAAATCACTCACAGGCTCACTCCGCCGCTGCGGCGCGGGCGTCGCCGGTCACGAACTGGTCGAGGTAGTCCTGGAAGCCTTCCGCAGAGCGGGCGGCGGCGACGTAGGACGTCATGTGCGCCTCGTCCGCCGGGTACTCGTCCCAGAAGGCCAGCGGCCATGCGCCCTTCTTCGCCTCGGCCACACCGCCGACATAGAGCGCCGGCAGGGTGCCTGCCGCTGTCTCGTCGTCGCGCAGCAGGTTGCCGTCCACGATCTCCTCCACCGTCACCAGCGTCTGGCGGGATGCTCCGGCCAGCGCCATGACCTCGCGGCGGATGCCGATGTAGATGTTGCCGTGGCGATCCGCCTTCTTCGCATGGATCAGCGCGAAGTCCGGCCGGATGGCCGGCAGCAGCACGATGGGGTCTTCCTCGTCACTGAACGGGTTCTGCGCCACCTTCCAGTCGTCGCGGTTGGCCAGCACGTCGGAGCCGATCATGCCCCGCAGGGGCATGTAGGGAATGCCCTTCTGTGCCGCCTGAATACCGGCATGGATCGCCGGGCAGGTCGCGTCCCTGATCTTCAGGCTGCCGTCGCCGATGGCTGCCTGGAACCGTGGTGCGCCGCCGAACTCGCCCAGGGTCACGGCGGAGGTCTCGATGGTCTTCACCGCACCGGCACCGATCAGCATGTCGCCCTGCAGGCCCGTCACCGGCAGGCAGACCATGTAGAGGTCGCGCACGCCACGACGGACCATCGCCCGTGTCAGTTCCATGGCGATGCCGGTGTAATCCGCAGGCACCACGATCTTGGCACCATCGGGGATCAGGGCCGCCAGACTGTCGACTGAGTCATGAACGATACCGGTCATCGCATATTCCTCCCATTTGAAGTGTTGTTTGTACCAGATCGGGAGGTGCGCGAACAATGGCGCATCGCGGCATGACCATGTGCCGGTCTGTGCATGGCGGGTTCGGAGTCATGTGCCGACCGCTCCGCCCCTTTCCCCCTCCCGGCCACCCAATTCAGGATACTCGCGTGGGTGGCCGGGAGGGGGAAAGGGGCGGAACGGTCAGCAATAAATGGACCCCAGCTCAGTGCCGGAAGTGGCGCATCCCGGTGAAGGCCATGGCCAGACCGGCTGCGTCTGCCGCATCGATGACTTCCTGGTCACGGACGGAGCCGCCGGGCTGGATGACGGCCTTCGCGCCCGCGTCAACGGCCGCCAGCAGACCGTCGGCGAAGGGGAAGAAGGCGTCGGAGGCCACGACCGAGCCCTCGGTCCAGCTTGCCGTGTCACCGGCGGCTTCCCGGGCCTCGTCGGACTTGCGCGCGGCGATGCGGGCAGAATCGATGCGGCTCATCTGCCCGGCACCGACACCCACCGTGCGCCCGTCGCGGACATAGACGATGGTGTTGGATTTCACATGCTTGGCGACGCGGAAGGCGAAGATCATGTCGCGCAGTTCCGCCTCCGTCGGCTGGCGTTTCGTCACCACCTTCAGATCGGCGGCAGCGATACGGCCATTGTCGCGCGACTGGGCCAGGATACCGCCTGCCAGCGCCTTGAAGGCCATGCCGGGTGCCGCCGGATCGGGCAGCCCCTCGGTCAGCAGCAGCCGCAGGTTCTTCTTCGCGGCCACGATCTGCATGGCCTCGTCGCTGGCGCCGGGGGCGATGATGACCTCCGTGAAGATCTCCGTGATCTTCCGGGCGGCCTCCGCGTCCAGCGGGCGGTTCAGGGCAATGATGCCGCCGAAGGCACTGACCGAGTCGCAGGCCAGCGCCCGCTCGTAGGCTTCCAGCACCGTCGATCCCATAGCGACACCGCAGGGGTTGGCGTGCTTGATGATGGCCACGGCGGCGCTCTCTGCCGGGTCGAACTCGGCCACCAGCTCGAAGGCCGCATCGGTGTCGTTCAGATTGTTGTAGCTGAGTTCCTTGCCCTGCACCTGGCGGGCGCTGGCCACCCCGGGGCGCGGGTCGCCGCTGGGGTAGAAGGCGGCGATCTGGTGCGGGTTCTCGCCATAGCGCAGCGTCCGCGCCGGGCCTGCCGACAGGGCGAAGCGATGCGGCATCCCCTCCGAAGTCTGGCTGAACCAGCCGGTGATCGCCGCGTCATAGGCGGCGGTGCGGGCGTAGGCGCGGGCCGCAAGGTCCTGGCGGAACGCCAGCCCCAGCCCGCCCTGGTCCTGCCATTCGCTGATCAGCCGCCCGTAGTCCGCCGGATCGGTCACGACGGCGACGAACCGGTGGTTCTTGGCGGCGGAACGGATCATGGCCGGACCGCCGATGTCGATGTTCTCGATCACCGTGGCGCGGTCGGCGCCGGAGGCCACCGTGGCTTCGAACGGGTAGAGGTTGATCACCACCAGATCGATCCCGGCAATGTCATGTTCCTGCATGGCCTTCTGGTGCCCGTCATTGTCGCGCAGTGCCAGGATGCCGCCATGGATCTTCGGGTGCAGCGTCTTCACGCGCCCGTCCATCATCTCCGGTGAGCCTGTATGGGCGCTGACCTCGCGCACGTCGCAGCCCATGTCGGACAGCGCCCGGGCGGTGCCGCCGGTGGACAGGATCTCCACCCCCTGCTGTTTCAGGAACCGGCCCAGCACGTCCAGTCCGGTCTTGTCGGAAACGGAGATCAGCGCGCGCTTCGGCACGATGGTCGTTTCGGTCATGGGATCAGGTCTCCTGCATCGCTTGTTCGATAGGACAAGATTTGGTGGGACCGGCGGTCAGGAATCGGTGCCGTCGATCAGGGTGAGTGCCCATTGCACGGTGATGTCCGTGCTGTCCAGATCGCCACTTGCCACAACCTGCTGACTGCGGCGCGGTGACCCGTCGCCCAGATAGACGCTGTCTTCCAGTTTCAGGTCCGCGCCCGCGACCCGGAACCGCCAGCCACGCCCCGACTTCAGGCGGATCAGCGCCATGTTGCCGCCCTGGGCGAGCACAGCGCTGGCGTCCGGGTGCAGGTGAAAGCGCACGGCGAAGGGGACATGGCTGGGCTTCCGCCGGTCCGCGACCTCCAGCCGGTCCTCCCCGCGCAGGTCGCGTCCGTCGCGATCCAGATACAGTCGCCGCCGGTGCACAACGCCGTAACGCTCCTGATAGCCGGTATGCATCATGTCCAGCCAGGTCGCGTCCGCTGACTCGGTGCGCAGCGCCTCTGCCTCCAGCCGCCGTCGCCTGCGCCGTCCGGCATCCGGGACACCGACCGCATTGGTGTCGGCGATCGTCAGGGTAGAGTGGGCGGCGGTGGAGGCCAGCGCCCGCTCCCATTCCGGCGACGGGGGGCGTGCCGCGCCGCCATTGACCACCACCCGCTCCCGCCGGTGGCTCATCTCGAAACTCAGCAGCCCCGCGAAGCCGACGCCCGGTTCGGGGGCGGGGCCGCCGAAATCAGCGATCAGGGCCGTGTGACCGCCCTGCAGACGCTCGAAGCCCGCCTTCGGTGCCGACAGGTTGGGTTTGCCGCGAATTCCGGAACGGCGGATGGTCTGTTCGATATCCGCCGCCGTGTCCTCCGTCCCGCCGTTGAACAGCCCCAGCCCGCCATCACCGTGGCGCAGCATCCTGAGCGTCGGGGTCATGCGATCGATAGCATTGATCAGCGGTTCGGGCGGTGGTTCGCCAATGTTCATCATCGTGCGCTTCAGCAGGATCAGATCCTGCAACACGTGGTGAAGTACCTGCGGATTGCGGGATATGTGCCCCCCGTCGGAAAGCAGCTGTCGCCCGATCTGGTCCGTCAGCAGCACCAGACCCTTGTCCGTCCAGTTGCGGCTCTCCGGCAGGCAGAGACCGATGAAGGCAAGACCGGTTGCGGCGGTCACCGCCTGAACCCCGTTCGGTGTCGTCTCTGCCACCCGCGCCAGGTGCCGCGCCTGGCGGCCCATGGACCTGAGCAGGTCGGAGCGGTAGGTCAGTTCCGCGTTCTTGAACAGGATATCGGCATGCAGGCACCAGCTGATCAGCCGTCGCGCCAGAATGTCGGAGCGCCAGATGAAGGGATCGTAGTCCGCATTGTGCGTCAGCCATGATCCGGCGAGCGACCGCGCCGCGCGGGTCGCCGCTTCTCCACCCGCCGCCTGAAAGTGGCGCAGCCAGGCAAACCCCTGCAGTTCCGCCCGCCAGGATTCCGATGCGGTGACTCCGATCCAGGGCGGGCTGGTGCCCACCTCCACCCGCTCACCGGCCAGATCGAAGCGACCGCGAAACAGCTCGTTGGCGCGGGCCAGGTCGCCGGGCCAGAGATTTTCCGGGTAGTAGGCGAGGCCATGGGGAAAGCGCCCGCGCAGCGACAGTTGGTAGAGGCGGCTGCGATAGACAAGGTCTCTGACGCCGCTCATGGCACGCAGGCTCCTCAGTCGTCGGTGCCGGTCAGGGCGAGTGCCGTGGACGACTTCTCTTTCAGCGTGGCAATGTTCCGCGCGTAGTGGTCGGGGCCGTTCTGGAACGCGGCTGTCCCGGCGACCAGGGCGGTGGCCCCGGCGGAGACAACGTCCGCGATGGTGTCGGCATTGACGCCGCCATCGACCTCCAGCGCGATGTCCAGCCCGGCACCGTCGATCAGGCCGCGCAGGGTGGCGATCTTCTCCAGCTGGCTGGCGATGAATTCCTGGCCGCCGAAGCCCGGATTGACGCTCATCACCAGAATCAGGTCCAGCTGATCCAGCAGCGGCTCGACCACCTGCCATGGCGTACCGGGGTTCAGCGCCAGTCCCGCCTTCAGTCCCAGACTGCGGATCAGTTGCAGGGTGCGGTGGGTATGGGCACCGGCTTCCGGATGCACCGTGATGATGTCGGCACCGGCATCGGCGAACGCCTGAATGTAGGGATCGACGGGGGAGATCATCAGATGCACATCGAAGGGCTTCGCCGAGTGCGGGCGCAGTGCCTTCACCACACCTGGGCCGATGGTCAGGTTGGGCACGAAGTGGCCATCCATCACGTCGACATGGATCCAGTCGGCACCGGCTGCATCGATGGCGCGCACTTCCTCGCCCAATTTCGCGAAATCGGCGGAGAGAATCGATGGTGAGATGATTGCTGAGTTCATGGATAACCCCCTACCAGCTTCCCCCCGTTCCGGCAACGGCGGCGCGCGCCGGAGCGCGGTTGAAACGGCGATTTGATCAGTCGGCGCGCTGCATCACCGTGGCAAAGAACCCGTCCATGCCGCCCCGGTCGGCCATCAGGCCGGCGTGGGTGCGCAGGTCGCCGGCTTCGGTGATTGCCTCCGGTCCCAGTCCGAGTGCGGCGGGGTCGATGGCGGCGCGTGTGAACTGCGGGAATTCCTGCAACAGCCACTCTGCCTGTGCCTCCCCTTCCTCCGGCTCCAGCGAACAGGTGCAATAGACCAGTCTGCCGCCCGGCCGGACAAGTGCCGTGGCCTTGCCGATCATCATGCGCTGCTGTTCGGCGATGCCCTGGACGTCGCCTTCGACGCGGGTCCATGCAATCTCCGGGTGGCGTCTGATGGTGCCGGTGGCGGAGCAGGGGGCGTCCAGCAGCACCGCGTCGAAGCCAGCGTCGTGGCTGAACTGGCGCAGGTCGGCGCGAACCACGGTCGCCTGCATCTGCAGCCGGTCGAGATTGCGTTGCAGCACCTCCAGGCGGCGGCCCGAGCGATCCATGGCCGTGACCTCGGCCCCCAGTGCTATGGCCTGCGCCGTCTTGCCGCCCGGTGCCGCGCAGGCATCGAGCAGGCGGCACCCCTGCAGGTCACCGAACAGCCGCACCGGCAGGGTGGCGGCGGTGTCCTGCACCCACCAGGCTCCGTCCGCGTAACCCGGCATCTCCGGCACCGCGGCGTGGCTGGTCAGGCGGACACTGCCGGTGGGGAGCAGTTCGCCGCCAAGCCGCTCGGCCCACCCGGCAGCGTCTTCGCGCACGGTGAGGTCCAGCGGTGTCGGCGTGTCATCGCGGTGCGCGGCGGCAAGGGCGTTGGCGTTGCTGCGTCCCAGATGCGCCGCCCAGCGCTTCCAGAGCCAGAGCGGTGTGTCCCGGCGTGCCATGTCCGGGCGGGTCAGCCGTGTCGCGCCCTGGCGATCCACCTTGCGCAGGATGGCGTTGACCACACCCCGGAACTTGCTGCCTTCGGGCAGCATCCCGACATGCTCATTGACGACCGCATGGGCGGGGCTCTGCAGGAAGATGATCTGGGCCATGCCGGAGAGCAGGATCAGATGCGCCAACCGCCCGGAGCGGGGCAGGGGGCGGTCCAGCAGGTGTTTCAGATGCTGCTCCAGCGATCCCTTGTGGCGCAACGTGGCCAGCGCGATCGTGTGGGCGAAGCGGCGTTCGCGCGCCTCCATCCCGCGCACGGTTTCATCCAGCACCTCGTCCAGTCCGGCCGATGTGTCCAGCACACGCGAAATCAGGGTGATTGCCGCCTGCCGGGCCGAGGGTATCGAGGGTTCGGCAACTGTTTCCTGATCGTCACTCACCGCCAGGGGCCACGGCGTCGGGCAGGCTGGCCGGTCACTGGGACAGCACCCGCCGGACGCGATCCGGCTGGTCCGGATCGCGTCGGTCCGGATTGGGACGGTCCCGACATGGTGCGCGCCAGCTCCCGCAGCGCCGCCACGCGATTGGCCGTGGACGGGTGCGTCGAGAACAGGTTGTCGGACTTCTTCGTATGCAGCGGGTTGACGATGAACATGTGTGCCGTGGCCGGGTTGGCCTCTGCCCTGTGATTGTCGATGCGGCTGCCCGCCTCCAGCTTCTGCAACGCGCTGGCGAGCCAGAGTGGATTACCACAGATTTCCGCGCCGTGCCGGTCGGCGACATACTCCCGGCTGCGGCTGATTGCCATCTGCACCACCATGGCGGCGAGCGGGGCCAGCAGTGCCACCAGCAGGGTGCCGATACCGCCCAGCGGGCTGCGGTCGTCGGAGCGGCCGAACAGGCCTGCGAACATGGCGAAGTTGGCCAGCATGCCGATGGCACCGGCGATGGTTGCGGTGATGGTCATGGTCAGCGTGTCACGGTTCTGCACATGCGCCAGTTCATGTGCCATGACGCCCGCGATCTCGTTGCGGTTCAGGGTGCGCAGCAGGCCCGTCGTCGCCGCAACGGCGGCGCGTTCGGGGTTGCGACCGGTGGCGAAGGCGTTCGGCTGGTCATTCTCGATGATGTAGACCTTCGGCATCGGCAGGCCGGCGCGACGGGCGAGTTCCTCCACCAGTCCGTGGAACTCCGGCGCGCTCTGCCGGTCGACCTGCTTCGCGCGGTACATCCGCAACACGATTTTGTCCGCGTTCCAGAAGGAGAACAGGTTCATCGCGAAGGCAATGACCAGGGCGATGATCACACCTCCCGAGCCACCGATGAGCCAACCTGCCACAAGAAAGATGGCCGTCATGGCAGCCAGCAACAGTGCAGTCCGGGCATAATTCATCGTGTTTCAGGGTCTCCATCGTGGGGCCGCAGCCATTGCAAGCGCCTTGGCACCTGCTATCTAGGGAAGTCAGTGAATATCTAGGCAGGAAGCCGACCCCTTCAAGCCAGACGGAAGCGGAGAGCGACGATGACCGACAAGGACCGCAACACGGACAAGCCCGGAACCGAGGAGGAAGCCTTCGAGGAGACCGAGGCCGGCAAGCTGCGCCGCCGGTCCGCCGCCCACAAGCTGTCGCAGACGCCGGGGGAGCGCGATGGTCGCGACGGACCCGAGCCGACGCGCTATGGCGACTGGGAGAAGAAGGGGATCATCAGCGACTTCTGATGATTGGCAACTTCATGAAATCCCTTATCCCGTTGTTCCTGAGTGCATTCCTGCTGATCGCCGGATTCCTGCCTGCCCAGGCCCTGACCGAGGCCGAGCAGAAGACGGTGCTGCAGGCCCAGGACTGGCTGCAGTCCGTCGTGACCCTGTCGGCGCGGTTTGTCCAGGTCGGTGGCGGGGGGCAGGCCGTCGGAACGATGCTGCTGAAGCGACCGGGTCTGATCCGATTCGACTACAGCCCGCCCGCGAAGGTGCTGGTG
>CAXBNO010000008.1:0-17894 GCA_963976775.1 uncultured Kordiimonadales bacterium | reverse complement strand
TTGAAGGCACCGTTGGCCCTGTCGAGAATCCGTTTCTCCGCCGCCGCAAGCCGATCAAGCAGCGCCTGCTTGTTGGGCCGGTCACTGGCACGGACGATCTGCTTCTGCTGCGAGACCTTCTGCAACTGCCGCCGCGCGTTGTCGAAGACCGGCTTCAGCCGCACCAGTCGATCCTGCTCCCGGTAGGCACGGGTGGCTTCCTTGAACTTGCCGGTCTTACGCAGGTTCTTGACGTTATTGGCTGCCAGGTCGATCGCTGCATGGCGTTCATAGAACCGGTTCTTGTCGAGGTATTCGGAGCGCCCCTGCCAGACCTTGCGCACGAACGGGACGTTCCGGATTTCGGGCACTTCGCCATTCGCGATCGTGATGATGTTGTTCACGTTCCTGTTCCAGAACGCGCCCGCCGCACCCGTCGCGAACTCGAAGACGTACTCCAGTCCATCCGGGCTCACATCCACCGCGCCGGGCACGAACTCGTTGCCGCCGGTCAGCCGGTTCATCTTGTCGGCAACGAACTTCGGGATCTCCCCGGTGCTGTTCCAGTACATCTGACTGTCAGGCTGGCCAGTGCCGAATGTCGGGTTCTCCGGCCTGATCGGACGCCCGGCGAAGTCCTCGTTCCGCCCCCATGCGACAAACGGGTCCGCGATGGTGGGCGAGACGAATGATGCCAGGCTCTCCGATCCACCGAGCGGGTTGAATGTGTCGATCAGGCTGATGCCGATGTCTGCGGCAGCCTCCAGCGGCTTCTTGCCGGTCCCGATCCCCATCTGGCGCCGCGTGGCAGCGGAGATGTTGCGACCGACATTCCAGAACCAGTTGTAGCCGTAGGGCATGGGGACCTTGATCGCTTCACCCTTGCCGAGCATGACAACCATGTTGGTCTGCTTCACCCATTCCGGGATGTCGCGATCATAGCTGTTGTCGTCGTCATCATCGTCCGGCGCCATCATCGCGTTCATCATGTCGGCCATGAAGCCAGCCGCGACGATTCCGGCGACCATCTTGCGGACCCGCTGCGAGCGCAACAGAGCCTGCGCAATGCGGAGGTTGCCCTGCACCGTCGCGTTGTAGAACAGGTAGGCGCTGTTCAGGGCCGTGCCCCAGGTTCCCTTGCGGTTGAAGTTCACCGTCAGGTTCAGGGCTGCCTGTGCCGCCTTCGCCGGGGGGGCACCAGCGCGGCGGAGGTTCACGTAGGCGGAGAGACGAACTGCGTTCTCGATGTAGCCATTGTGGCGCTCGAACAGGTCGAAGATGGCGCCGCCGACCTTCATGAAATACTGGTCCGGGCGCAGGTTGCCGCTCTGCTTCACCGCCTTGCGCATCTTCGCGGCTTCCTGTTCCACCGAACGCAGGCCCATGAAGCTGATGCGGCCCCCGGCCTGTCCAAACTCCTTCGCGTAGCCCGCCCATTCGGTGTCGGCACCCTTGTCGAGGTTGCGCAGGCCGGACCACGCCTTCTTGATGTCCTTCATGGTCTGCGTGCGGACGGAGACCAGATCATCTTCCGACATATTGATGAACGCGGTCTGCAGGTCGCGGAAGAAGTTGGAGATCACGAACTCGGGGTTCTGGGCGGTGTTGACCAGCGAGAGCCAGATGTTCACCTGCTGCATGACCTTCAGCACCATGTTGCCGGAGTCGTTGCCGATGTTCCGCATCGCCTTGGCCAGCGGCGCGTGCTTCAGATGCAGGATCACCCCGACGCCATCGACCTTGATGTGAACCACATCGTCCCGGTTCGCGAACAGCGGGTCTTCCTGTGTCGTCACCAGTCCCGTTGACGGGTTGATCACGCGCTTCTCGGTCGGTGTGTCGATCGTCCAGAAGTCAGGATCGGGGAAGTCGTTCACCAGGTTCATCAGGGTCTGGCCGACGCGGTTCTTCTCGCCCCGGACGATGGCGGACTGGTGGATCTGCAGCGCATAGGCCAGCACGTTGACGGCAGGGTTGTTCTCACCACGGCCCATGGCGCGCTTGGCCTCCGGCCCGCGAACGGAGAAGTTCGGCCCGGACGGTGCGACCGGCGGCATGGAGACCTCACCGGGCATCGCGAACACGCTTTCCTCATCGAAGTCGCGACCGCGCAGGGGGACATAGTTCTTGTATGTCCCTTCCCAAGTGTCGATCGTCTCCTGCGACTCCAGCCCGTAATGGACCATCAGGCGCCGGGCTTCGGCCAGGATACCGTCAACCATGCCCGCAAGCTCGTCCATGGCTGCCTGACGGTCGCCGATGCTTTCCAGAATGCGGTTCGCATCCTCGGTCGTCATGCCCGAACCACCGTCAGGCATGTCCGGGTTGATCCTCGCGATCTGGTTGTTCCGTTCCTCTGCGTGCCGGGCGACCAGATAGGTTTCCAGCGTCTCGACATCGACATCGAGTTCCTTCATCCGGTCGATCAGCGGCTCATAGAGGTTCTGCCGGGCGTTGATCAGGGCGTTCCCGGTGCGGCTCCGGTAAAGCTCCTGCGCCATGTTGGCGTCCTGATGCTCCGGAAGGTGGTTCAGGTCGCTCTCGCGCTCCAGGTTGGCCTGCACTTCCTGCAGGTCCACGAACGAGTCCATGAGGGCGCGGCGCACTGCGAGGGCGATCGGCTTCGTCTTGGAGCCCTGCAGATCACGCACGCGCTGCAGCAGGGTCTTGTTGCTGTTCGCGAGGATGCGGGAGTTGTGGACCGAAAGCTCGTCATAGACATGCCCGAAAAGCTCGCCGCCGTTCTTGCGGGTGCCGTCATCAACCGGCATCAGCATCACGTCATCGCGCGGGTCGATCGTACCGCTATCCGTACCGTCAATGCTGTCGATCTGCGAGAAGAGATCGCCCTGTACAGACGGGGGGTCACTCGCTTTAGGCTCACCCAGCGGAGCGCCCTTCCTAGCCAAGCTGTTCAGGTATTCGCGCATTGAGTCTGATGGCAGAGATGCCTTGCCCGCTGCAGAGGCGTAGAGCCTCCGAAGTGCGGCCCCCAATCGAGCGAAGAACTTCTCCACGACCGTCCTTGGGGCATCTTCTGATGTCGCCCACCGGGCCGTCTGGTCTGCAAACCACTCAGAAAACGAACGCCAGTATGGCGGCAGCTTCGAGGCAGGTTCTGCCTTCGTTGCGGCAGAACCCTGCGTCAGCTTCCCGGAGACATGCGCGCGCAGAGACCTGACCCACTGCCCCTTGTTCTTCCCATGCACCGTCGAAAGCCATGCCTTGTAGTCTTCAACAATCGCCTGCTGCGTTTCCGACCCTGCACTCGCCCACCCTTCTTTTTCGAGAACATGGCCGATCTCATGAGCCAAGGTCTCCAGATTCTTGCTCTGGCGTGGGGCGCCCTTGATCCCTACCAGATAGACTCCGTTGTCCATTCGGACTGATACGCCAGCGTCATTGGCCCTGGAGGGGAGTGACCGGACCACGCTGAACGGGCCATGCAGGTTGTTTTCCCGTGTTATCGACGGGTTGCCAGCGTCATCAAACGTGGTGAAATAGAACTTGGTCTCGTCAAGGCCGAGAAGCCCCAGCCATTCACGGGCCACACCAGCGAGATCAGTCGGGAAGTTCGGTGAAAAGGCAATGGTCTCGCCATTCTTGAATGGGCCATCTGGCCGGGCCTCATGCGACTTTCGTTCCGCATCCGCCGCTTCATTCGCGACCCGCTTCAGATTGGTCAATTCGGCCTTGCTGAGAAACCGCACCTTGGACTGGTCCACTTTACGGATGTCCACAGTCGTATATTGGCCATTGCTGTTAGCCCCGACATACAGAGGAACCCCGCTGCCGCGTGCAGGAGCCTCAATCAGCGAGGTCGAGCCATTGTCCCAAAGGACCGTACCGCCGATTGCTTCCGCGATGCGCTCGGACATCTTCTGCGACACAGGGGGGGCAGGCTGGAATGCGGTTCCTGTACCTGAGCCACCCTTGCCAGCCACCCGCTCTCCACGGTCCAAGGCGTTGAACACGTCCTCATAGGTCCTGAACCCGAGGCCGCGCAGAGCGTTGCCCAGCGCCTCGATGAACTTGGCCATGCGGTTGAGAATGCCCGCGACGGTGCCGGTCTGCTTCCGCGCGCCTGAGACGTGATCGGCAAAGGCCTCGGCGACACCTTCCTCGGTCAGCTTGTCCTGCACGACATCATCGGGCCAGCCGTCGAAGAAGTTGCCCCAGCGCCCATCGACATCGTACTGCTTGCGCCAGGTCTTGTGTGCCTTGCGGGCCAGTACGCCCCATTCCTTCCGGGTGATGACGTTCATGTGGCGCATCGCGTGGATGGCCTCATGGCGGAGCGTGCGCTTCGGATCGGCTTCTGCGAGCGCCACGAACAGCAGGTTCTCGCCCCGGTCATATGCCCCGGCCACGCGCTTGTCGCCGATGCGCAGGTAGGGGTTCAGGATCAGGCGGCTGACGATGTTTCCGAGACCCAGGCGCTCCGCCTCGTCAATGACGGCCTGCTGGACATCAGGGGTGGCATCCCCTTGGGTCTGGTCGGCAGGCTGCGCGAGAAGATCGCTCTGACCGTCATTGCCGAACAAACCCTCATCGGCAGGCTTCTGCGTGCCGCGCCCACGCATCATGGACTGCTGCCGCTCGACGTTCCGGGTTTCATCGGCAAGCGTCTTGCGGTCCCGCTGGCGGATCTCGCGCACTTCTTCCGGCGCCAACCGTTCCCCGCCGGGGATGACGTTCTGCTCGCCCTGATCGGTCTGCTCGGTGATCAATGGACCGGAAGGCGCCCTATTCATCGGGGCATCAGATTCATTGATAAAGCGCCGGAGCATGAATGCGGCGTCATCCGGGTCGTAGAAGCGAGACGCAGCCCGCTTGATGGCCTCTTCCATCACGACGCCCTGATCGAACCCACGGGCCTGTGCGATGTCAAAGCCGTGGCGAAGCTGTGCCCACGCCATCTGCTCCTGCATTCGCATGTCCGCTGGATTTGTCTCCTGACCAACCTGGGTGAGCGCGATACCGAGCGAGCGGCCAAGGTCTACGGCGGAGTCGTCATCAATCTGCGAGAGCGCACGCTGGAAGTCGCGGATGGTCTCGCTGTTGTCCCCTTCTTCGCCCATGCCATAGAGGCGATTGTACTCTGCCTCGCTGAGAAGAGAGTCCATCTGCCCAAGCTCGTCGGTCGCCCTGTCAGCGACCTCCGGGTTCATGCTGTTCGCCTGCCGCTGCAGCTTTTCCCACCGTGCGGCGGTCTCTTTGCCCAGAACCGCGACAGCGATGTTATCTTCAGCGGCCTTCTCGCTCTGATAGAACTCGTCAAGTTCTTCTGGCGACATCTCCCACAACGGTTTCTGGGGGGCCTGATCCGCACCTTCAGGGCCAAGCACCTCGCCGTCGAGAGCAGCCATCTGCACTTCGCGCTGGTCCTGCATGTCCGCGATGTGCGAACCGTTCACCGTGCCTTCCCTGGACACGCCCAGAGACGCCAGTTCGGCAGGCTCGGGCTCGGCGCGCTCGACACGCGGGGTTTGCGGCTTCGGTTCCTCTTGTTTGGTGGTTTCGGTCTCAGTCCTTGCGACCGGTGTAAACTCGTCGGAGATGGTTCCCGCCGGGATCAGCACCTTGCCCTTGCGCGGCTTCGCCCCCTTCAGATGGTCGCGGACACTGGCCCTTGCGCCACGGGCCATGGTGTCGATGTCACGATCCGAATAGCCCTGGTCCTGCAGGTAGGCGCGGCCTGCATCGGCGTTCTTCGTCCCCTTGCGGGCAGCCGCGACCATGTAGATAGCCGCCTCGGTCTTGTTCTTGAAGCCGACGCGGACCTTGTTGATGCTCGGGTTGTAGCGACGGACGGTCTCGCGGGCCTCGGCCTTCTCCATCGTGCGAGGCGGAGCGGAGGTTGCCACTTCGCCGGTGCGCGCCGTCAGTGCTGCCTGAATGTCATCGGGGTCTGCTTCGGCCCGCTCGCGCATGATCTGCCGGGTAATCCGCGCACCGATCTCGTCGCGGTCGAGACCAGCAGGAAGCTGACTGGCAATGTCCTGCGCGCGGTCAACCTCGGCGTTGCTCAGGGCCTCAATGTCGAGACCAAGTTCCTGGTCCAGAATGCGGGCAAGTTCATCGAAGTCTGCTGCGCGGGAGTCGGCATTGAGGGCCGCGTCTTCGTCGGTGAGCACGCGCTGGCCGGTCTTCTCCTGATTGACCAGATCGAACACGTCCTGCGGATCAAGCCTGCCGTCCTCGATGCGGTTCGGGAACACGGACTCCAGTCCGAGATCGCTGACATGGAAGTCATCCACATCCTTCATGCCGCCGCGCCGGAAGAAGCGGGGGTTCATGACATCCATGCCACGGAACTCGGATGCCAGCGGGGAGTCGGGATCGACACCGCCGCGACGGATGATTTCCTGGATCATGGAGAAGCCGCGCGAGCCGTCCTCCGTGGGGCGGCGACCGGCGCGAATGCGATTGTAGAGGGCGTGCCGTTCCCGGCGTTCGGTCAGGTCGTCGGGGGCTGCTTCGCGGCCAGACGCTTCGCCTTGATCTCGTCCAGCTTCCTGTGCCGGGCTTCCACCTCGTCCGCGATCTCCATCAAGCGGTCGCGCTCCTGTGGGAACAGTTCCGCTTCCCTCGCTGCGATCCGCAGTTTCTCCGGGCTGAGTATTTTCCTCGGTCGCATTTTCATCCCCATGGAAAGCGAAGCCCTGATCGTTCAGGGAATTGAAGATCGCGATGTCGCGGTCCCGCTGGGCGTTGTCAGCATACTCTTTCAGCACGTCTTCGACAAACGCACCGTTGCGAGCGGTTTCAAGCACGTCCTGCCGGGTCTCGTCGTCAAGCTCGAACCCAAGCTCCTGCGCAACCGTCTCCGCGTGCGCGAGGATGGCCGCATCGTCTTCCGGGTCCTCAACGCTCTCAGGAGGCTCAGGAGCGGCGTTGGCCGTTTCAGGTACATCGACACCCTCCGGGTCCTCAGCGGGCGCCACCGGTCGCGACGTGGCCACCTGACCCTGATCTGAGAGATCATTGGCCTTGATGGCTTCTTCGAGACTGCGACGGGTCAGCGGCGGCTCATCGACGGGGGTGACGGACGGGGTGTAGGGTGCAGGTTCAGGGGGCGGCGTCTCATCGGAAGGCGTCTTGGCAGCGCGGCGGACGCCAACACCGACTTCGACAACCTGCGTCGGGCCTTCGCCGACACCTTCCGCCACCACTGCACCGGGTTCGGTCACGCTGCCTTCGGTGGCGATCTGCGCGCCTGCCTCACCGGCCATGCCCGATCCGACACCGGCGACAACCTGCGAAGGGATGTTCACCACTTCCCGCGCCGTGGGTGACAGGGACTTTGGCGCCAGCACCATCGAACCGGCACGGGCGGCAAGAGCATCGACAATGCCGATGACGATTCCACGGGTCTGCGCGTCCTGTGCAATCTGCTCACGGATGGCCGGGTCCTGCAGGGCCGCGAGCACCTGCGCCTCGTCCATGACGTTGACACCAGCCTTCTGCAGGCCATCGACCAGCGACGAGACGGATTCCACGTAGGCAGATCCACCACCCATGGAGAGTGCCGGGCGCTTCGTGATGATCGCCGCTGCAATACCGGGGGCCATGGCGGGGAGCGATGACGTGACCAGTTCGCCCATGGCACTCAGGGGGGCTTCCGTGAACTGCTCCACGCCCTCACCAAAGCTCTCTGCTTCCGCGATACGGGTCGCCGCCGGGGAAGACGGCATCGCCGCTGCCTGAACCGTGCGCCGGATCGTGCCGGTGATGCCCTCGGTCAGGCTGGCCTGAAGCTCCTGACGGGCCTGCGCGCGCTGTTCAGGGGTCATGCCCCGATAGACGCTGATGGTCCGCTCGCCGGAACGGAACCGGTTCAGCGGGACACGGCCACCGTTCTGATCCCGAAGCTGCTGCCGGAACTTCTGGTTCGCCTCGCCACGGTTGGCCTCGGCCTCCACCATGTCCAGCAGTTCCAGTTCACGCTGGGCGTTCACGGCATCGTTGGCATTGACGCCAGCCTGCAGGTTCCGCACGCCCTTCGCCAGGCGCTGCCCGGTCCTGTTGCCGAAGCCGGGGTTCTCGGCCTCGTACCGGTCAACGGCGGCGCCCGTGGGCAGATCTTCGATCGCCGGGGCAGACACGTCCTGCGCGTCAAGCTCCGTCCCATCGGGCAGCCGGAAGCGAACAGCAGGTTTCGCGGGCGCGGCAGGCGCAGCGCGCACGGGTGCATCGGCTCCCAGCAGGGAACCGTCAGGCAAGCGGAACTGAGGCATTACTGTCCAGTCGATCCGAGGTTGACGATGAGTTCACCAGTCGCCGGGTCCGGCGTGATGCTCTGGACGATGTGCATCGTGCCACCAATTTCGATTGCGCCGCCAACCGGTACGAAGTCTCCGTTCTGGAACCGCACACCTTCAGGCTCGACAGTGTACTGCGAAGACCCTCCTGCATTCCCCGGCGGAGTCATGGGGGCAGGCGCTGCAGCCGGTGCAGCGGCAGGGGCCGGTGCAGGCTGCCCTGCGTTGACGCCCGCGAGGCCAGTCGTGGCAGGCGCATTGCCCCCGCTTGCGAATGCATCACTCCATGTCGGCTGGGGCGTTGCTGCCGTGGCGGTCTGGGACTCAGACCCTGCTCCGGTAATCTGGTCCCAGATCTGGGAGACGAAACCCGGCTTTTCCGGCTGCTCCGGCGGCGGTGCCATCCCCGGCGGCGGAGTCAGGCCGAGCATCCTGTAGACCTCTGCCGTCTTGGTCGCGTCCATGCCGTAGTCCGCATCAATGCCAAGGTTCCCGAACTGATCCTGGACCGGCTGCCAGACATTGTTCACGACCTGCCCACTGACCTCCACCGTGCTGCCGTCAGAAAGCTGAATCTTCCGGGGCTGCAAGTTCGGGCGGGTCACGGCGGGCGGCTTTGCCATCGGCGGATGCTGCTGGAATGCCTGCTCGACGGAAGTGCCCTGCATGACAGACGCCATGAACTTCGCACCGTTCTGCGGATCGTGCCCGTAGAACTCCTTTGCGGTCGGCAATGCCTGCTCTGTCCGCGCCTGCATGGCCCGGTCAGTGTAGAACTGCTCCGGGAACTTCATGCCCGCGCTCTCGAACGAGGCCTTCGCTTCCGCCACGGCGCCCAGATCCAGCAACTGAAACCCGCGATCCGCCGCGAGTTCCGCCAGCTTGTCGCTGCGCTTCCGCTCAAGATCGTCGCGCTCCTGCTCGGCGGCGAGCCTTGCAGCTTCGGCGGCATTGCGGGTCTGGATTGCCTCCAGACCGGCAGCACCACCGCCGGGGATGGCGGAGACCGACCGGGCAAGCTGGTCCTGCATGGTGTCGCCCGTGGCCTGCCCCGCAGCGATGCTACGGTAGGCTTCGTCAAGCGCGGCCTTATTGGCGCGGTCATCCACTGCGCGCTGACGGTCGGCCTGGCTGTCCTCGAAGGTCTGCCGGGCGACTGCTTCGCCGAATGCCTGCCGCCGCCCGTCGCGAACCGGATTGCTGGTGATGAACTGAAGACCTTCCATGATCGTCTCCCGTCAGGAGGTGGGTGCGAAGCGGCTGGACCGCTGCTGGTCGCTGGACTCGCCAGCAATGATCGCCCGCAGCGGGTCCAGTGTCCCGATGGTCTCACCGACCACGCGGGCATTCGCCAGCGTCTGACCGGCGGAGATGTTGCCCCCGGCCCGGATCGCGTCGATGGAGCCCTGTGCCCCTGCGTTCTGCGCCGCCGTCACGGAGCGGGAGAGGTCGGACTCGACGCCTGCCGCGTTGCTCGCAAAGCCGCCACGGATGTTGGCCTTGTTCGCCGCATCGGTCAGCAGGATGCGCGCCTGATCCGAACCGGTCGAAGCATCCAGCGAGGCGAGGTTCCGGGTGGCGCCGAAGCCTTCGCGGGCAAGAAGCTCCATCGCCCGATCCTTGCGCGCCAGATTTTCGGCCTCCGCTGCACCACGGGTCCGGGCCTCGACATCTGCCAGCACCGCCTGACCTGCGCGCCCTGAACCACGAAGGCCGGACTGGTCGATCCGGTTCGTCGTGTTCCGCAACGTGTCATCCAGCAGAATGCGCTGCGCCTGGGTAAGCTGCGACGGGTCCATGGCAGCCAGTGCCCGGATGCCTTCGATGCCGCCCTGAGACGCCAGCAGGACGCCCTCATAGGCACGGCGGGCCGCGTCTACACCGATACCGATCCGCTCCAGTGCAGCCAGCTTGCCTGCATCCAGATCCTGCAGACCCTGGTCACGGGCTTCCGCGAACAGTTCCCGCGCGATCTCGGCCTGCTCCCGGCTGAACTGGATGTTCTCCGAGGCGGTTGACTGCGCCACGTCTCCGGCCCGGCGGGCAGCATCCGATGCGGCGTCCCCGGCGATGACGTTGCCGAGCACACCGATCCCGGCGCCGATCAAGCTCCCGCTGTCACCGGACAGCAGGCTGCTTGCACCAGACACAATTTCGGAAAAGAAGCTCATCAGATCACCTCTGGGTTACAGGGGGCGGCATCATGGGGGTGGGCAGGCCCGCGCCGGGAGACGGGGAGGGAGCCGTCCTCGGCTGCGGAGCCTGCCCTGGCTGGCCAGCCATCTGGGTTGCTCGCTGGACGATCCCGATGAACTCGGGACCAAGAACCTTGTTCACGGTCGGCAGGACCGGCTGCAGCGCCTGCACCAGCGCCATCAGTTCCTGCGGCGGCAGTGCATTCAACTGCGCCCGCATGTGCTGCAGGAAGGGGCCGAACTGCGGAGCGCCGGGAGCCTGCTGCGGTGACTGAGGCGGGCGCTCCATCTGGCCGGGCAGTGCGTTCGATGCGCCGGGTGTCGGCATTCCGCTGCCTACGTTCTCAAGCATGGTCGTCTCCCTTGTAGAGGATAGAGATGTCGATGATCCCGGTGAGGGCTCCGAGCGCCCAGCAGACCGGCTGCCCGAAATGCTTCAGGAGCCAGCCGCCAATGTTCGGGCGGATACCGGTATGGTGTTCGGCCCATGCGACCGCGAAGGGGCGAATGAAGGCCGTGGCTGCCCAGCCGACCCAGCGATTGCGCATCAGCCGGACATAGGGGACGGCCCATGCGTGATACCCATGCACGGTGTTCTCCGGCACGGAGTCCACGCTCATCTGGTCTGCCCAATAGAGTTCGTCGGACATCAGGCCGCGACGGTTCAGTTCGGTGCAGATCACGCTGGGACCATCGCCGCCGTCGCCGCCAGCATCGGCGCCCCCAAAGATGTCCGGGTTCGCCGCGATGTCTGCCGCTGCAATGGTGCCGAGATCAGCATCCGACGCGGCGGAGATCGTACCGGGTTCCGGGGTCAGGCCGACAGCACTGCCAATCGTGCCATCGCCCTTGCTTTCAGCGCCGGGGCTGCCACCGAAGCCCGAGGGTGTGCCGCCACGACCAAAGCTGACCGTCCCGCCCGCAAAGCCCGGCGCCGAAGACGTTGCCGTGTTGTCGCTCTCAGGGACGGGGGAGCCGTTGAGCCCGCCAAGCAACGCACCAGGCAAGATGCCGAAGGGGCCAGCAATAGCAAACCCGCTCGCCGCCCCGCGCGCTGCGCCGAGGCCTGAGAAGTCAACGTCGCCCAGACTCGGACCCGGCGCCACGCCACTGGCAGGGTCCGCATCCGTTCCGGCATCACCACCCACGGAAGAAGGTGAGACGGTACGAGGCGCAGGCGGCGGAGCAACCGTGGTGGGGCCTGCGGATGTGGTGGGGCTCTCCAGCGGGTCGGTGTTCAGGTTCCGCACATCGCGGCCACCGCCCGTACCGAGATCCAGCGGGGCCGGGGGCAGGAAAAACACATCATCCAGCGACGAGAGGAAGTTGTTCGCCGGACGGTTCGCATCCCGGCGGGAACGGGAGATTTCATCATGCATCGGGGGCTCCTATTTCCAGCCTCGAACGAACATCTGCCAGTTCGAGTAGGTCAGGTTCGTGGGGAACTTCGTGGTGCGGTCGGGGATGTAGATGTCCGTTTCCTGGTGGACGATGACATTCGCGGTCGAGACTTCGATATGGACGCCTGCCCACGCCGCGCCTGCACTGATCTTCAGGAACCCGTTCGAGAGCCGCAGCAATGCGCCCACGCTGTATCCAAGGTCCGTGGTCGTGCATTGCAGCCAGACAGATGCGTCGAACAGGTCGTCGCCCAGGTCGTTGTCGAACAGGTAGGTCCGGTCGCCGGTCAGGATGTTCTGGCTGTCGGACTGGAACCGCCGGGCGTCGATCGTGGAGTTGGTCGGCAGTTCGCTCGCGCCGGTCCCGACCGTGGCCGTGGCGCCGCTGCCCAGCCCGAGATCGGTGATGCTGCTGTCGATCAGGGACTGTGCAGTCGTGGGGGACACCGCCTCGCCTACCTGTCCCTCAAGAGCCTGGATGCGCGCCAGCCGGTCGGAATCAACCTGCTGCGCTGCATTGTGCTGACGCTCGAAGTAGTCCCGAAAAGCCGGGAGCGCGCGGACAGGATCGCGCGGATCGACACGCGGCGGGCCGAGGTCTATCAGGCGCGGTTCGTCAGGCATCACTCCGCCCTCGTGATCTGTGCTTCAAGACTGCGGATCTCGACATCGACATCATCCGTGATCTGCCATTCGATCTGGAACGTGTTGCCGCTCCCGAACCCGCCGAAGTAGATGGTCGGCTGGTTGTCCCCGGCGGCGCCCAGAGACCGTTCCACCCACCGGCTCCAGGTCTGGTTGTCGCGCTGCACCCGAAGCCGGATCTTGGGCACGACATCAGCCGCCCCGACTCCGCGCTTCACCGTCATGCGGAGGTCTTCAATCGTCACCGTCCCGGCGGCAAGGTGCGCCGTCCGACCGATCATCCGCTGGGTCTTGGCCGCACTGGTGTAGTCGTCCACCACCAGTTCGTAGATCACCCCTTCGTCGCTGCCCACGAACCGCCGGTTCCAGTCCGGCTGGTAGGCATACGACCAGCCCGGCCACCGCGTCGGCAGCCCGTCATCGTCAAGGATGAACAGGTTCGCCCACTTCCGGGCGCGAAGATCGAACAGGAAGGTCATGCCCTCCGTGCCATAGGGCGTTACGCCATAGGGGGCCTGCAGGATGATGAACTCCTGCCCGTCGATCGAGATCGGTGCCGCCCAGGCATCGCGCCAGTCCGCGACCGCCTCCAGCGTCTTGCCGATGTCCTCCGAGAAGGGACGCGAGGTCTGGCCGGAGATGCGGACGAACTCCTTCTCCCGGCTCAGTGCCCATGCCGCGTTGTCGGCAGCCACAAGGGTATAGGGGGAGAAGACGGAGCCAGAGGCAGCGAAGCGGAACGCGAACACCGAATTGGTCGCCCGTTCCCATTGTTCGACCGAGTCTTCACCGCCGATCAGAAGCTCGTTGAACTCCGTCACCAGAAGCGAGTTGGCCGGGTCAGGGCTGCTGTCCGCCGAGAAGACATCAATCGGGTTCCAGGTCTCGTAGTCCCCGGCGGCCTCGTTGTGGAAGAAGCGGCTGCTGTTCGGTTCGATCGCCACGACGAAGCTGCCGAGGAAGCCGACATGCGTGGTCTCCGGCGCATCCTCTGACAGGATGCTGGTGTCCTTGCCGTCGAACTGGATGATGCTGCCGCCACCGGCCATCAGCAGCCGGTCATCGGTCTCGGCGAACGTGACCCGCTTGCCGCCGGGGATCGCGACACGAGTCACGTCCGTCGCGGTGCCGTTGGTATCAATCTGGTAGAGCCGCCCCGTGGAGGTCGCCGCATAGAGCGCGCCCCGCCATTCATAGACGAAGACGCGGCCACCACCGGTCAGGGTCGTGAATGCCTTCAGGCCTGGGAAACGGCTATGGCCACCGGCCTCGTTGACATAGGCGTTCTCGATGGCCGCAAGGCCACGGCGAAGCTGGGTCGCATCAACATTGGTGAACAGCTTGGTTCCGATGTCGATCGGGCTCCAGCGAAGCGCACTCACGATACAAGGGCCTCCACATCGCAGCGCCAGTCCCATGTCTCCGAACTCGCGCCCGTGACCCGGAACTCAACCTCGGAAGCCGAGGCGGCGAAGTCGGCGGCAATGGTCCGGTCTGTACCGAACACCAGCCCGATGTCATCGCGGATGCCGCGCCCGACGATGGCGTCGATCTCCGTCAACGTGCCATCAGCCAGTGCGGAACCACCGGAGCCGTCCGTGATGGTCTCGTTGTTCTCGAAGGTGCCGATGATGTTGATCAGGTGCAGGGTGCCCGTGGTGCCGCCGTCATCGTCCTTCACGATGGTCGCGGTCGCGCCACTGGTGCCGCCGGTCAGGGTTGCCCCTGCCGTGAAATTCGCTGACTGCGTGTCGTAGTCCAGTTGCGCAGGCGGGCGCCGGGCACCGGCCCGGACGGTGAATGCCGCGAAGGCATCCGCATCCTGCCGAACCGCCGTGACCTTGGCCGTCAGCATCGCGACCTGACCGGGCTTCAGGGTTTCGGCCCAGGCCTTCGTCGCGGACGAGCCCGTGGTCTGACCCACGGTGTAGCCTTCGTGCGCGGACTTCTTGCGCACCACGCGGGTTGCAGTGCCGGAAAGCGTGAAGGCAGCCGCCTCGGTCACGTCCTCCAGCAGGATGTTGTTCTCGGCGGAAGTGATGGTCCATGTCCCGCCCGCGATCTCGCCGCGCCGGAACGCCACCCGCTTGCAGGTGTCATCGAAGGCTGCATTGCCGCCCGAGATATAGAAATCCTCGAACGTCAGGCCGATCACCAGGTCATCTTCGTCGCCGGACGGCGTGGTCACATCATCGACATCCAGCAGCGTCGTGTTGGTGTCGAAGGAACAGCCGTGGAAGCCGATGGCCTGCGCGCCGACCAGCTTGATGGCGGTGCCGGTGTTGTCATCGAACTGCGTTCCGTAGAAGTCGATCGCATGGACCTGATCGTCACCATGCTCGAACAGCGCGCCGACCGTGGTGCAGAGATCCACCATGCCACCGAACCAGCGGACGAACTCGATCTTGTCCCCGGCCCCGGAGTCCGTCTTGAACTGGACGCCCGTGGTGCAGGTACTGACGTAGAGATCATGGAACGCGCTGTAGACCAGCCCCTTCACATCCAGTCCCGTGACGAACCGCTTGATCATCACGTCATCCAGGATCACGTCTGTCTGGTCATCAATCTCGACACCGGTCGAACCAGCGGTCTTGTTGACGCCATCCAGTGTCAGGTGCCGCAGTCCGGCGCCCGTACCCTGCAGGCTCACCAGTACCGCCGCCATCTGCGCCTGGATGACAGTCGCCGTGCGGCCCTGACCTTCCAGGGTGACGCCTGCGCTGACCGCCAGATTGGCGTTGACCGTGAACGTGCCAGCCGGGAGCAGGACCTTGCCGCCACCCGCCGCACTCGCCGCCCCGATCGCCGCGTTGATGGTCGCCGTGGTCACGGCAGCCGATCCGGTCAGGGAGCCGTAGAATGCGGCCCAGACAACATCTGCCGCCCAATCCCGGATGTCGCGCGCGGTCGACTCTCCTGCAAGCGTGACCTCGGCCTGCGAAGCGTCTTCCCCGGCCAGTGCCAGAACCGGGAACTTGAAGATCCCCGTGGTCTCGCCGTCGATGCTGAGTTCGACATCCTGGGTGACATAGACCGGCGTGGTCCACTTGCCGTGCGAGACATCGCCGATGGTGAGCGTGTCGAGCGTGACCGGGTTGCTGATGGTCCCGGCTGTCCCGGTGTCTTCGCCATCGTACAGGGTGGTCTTCGTGGTGGTCCCGGCATTGTAGATCGTGACCACGGCACCGGCATAACCGGGGCGCCAGACGTCGAAGATGTTGAGGGCTTTTGCGGTGCTCATGCGCTGTTCGCTCCGAATGCGATCTCGCACCAGCTACTGCCGTTCCAGACAAGCGTGATGGTGTCATCGGCATGGTCGAGATTGTGGTTGCTGGTCAGTTCGATGTTGCCGCCCTCGATCACTGAAACCGTGCGGGCCGAGTTCGCCGCCTGCAGGATCAGGACCTGGCCGACATGATCGCCGCCGTTGATGGTGTCGAGGTTGTCCGACGAGGCGTCACCCTCGGTATCGACGGTGTGATGCACCACGCGATCATTGGAGGTGATCGTGATCGCATCGGATGCGATGGTCAGTTCCGAGGACGGGTCATCGGTGACGCCGAAGATACCGGTGTCGTGACTGGCGGCATTGACCGCCGCGATGCGCAGGATGACATCCTCGGCGACGTAGACCGGCTGCTTCCAGCGCCCTGTCCCGGACAGCTTCTGAGGGTTGGCCAGAGTGGACGATGAGGTCCGGTCGGCATACAGGGTCGCCTCGGTCGATGTGATGGCACCGCCGGACACCGTGTAGACCGTCACCGTCGCATTGGCGTAGAGCCGATTTTCGGTCTCGAAGAAGGGGAGAAGCAGTCGAGCCATGATTGTCACCAAGCCGATTTGACGACGCGGGGCTGCGTCAGGGGTTCACGATTGGAGTGCGCTTCCAGGCGCTGCTTTGCCCGCAGAGCATCCCGCTGCATGGCGGTCAGTTCGTCCCGGCTGCGCATGACGATCGGGCCGGAGCCAAGCTCGTAGGCCAGCCGCGTCACCAGCCAGAGTTGCCATGCCGCGCGAATGTCGGGCCGGTCATCCAGTTCGCCGACGATCGTGGGGAACCCCTTCTCCACCAGCAGCCGGACCTTCATCGTCCCGCTCGTGAAAGTCGGGACCGGCCAGAAGGTCATGATCGGCTTCTCGATGCCGTTCATCCGCACCGTGGCGTGGGTCGGCTGCCCGCCCGTGCTCTTGACCGAAATCTTCTCGAACTCCAGCAAGCGGATCAGCTTGATCTCGCCACAGTCGGAGTCGTTGACCAGCAGCCGCGCAGACTTCACGTCCACGATCCCGGTCGGCGGGATCTGCGTCAGTGTCGGATCGTCTTCATCGACATCCGGGCTGCCGGGCTGCAGGTCCAGGGTGGCCGTCGCCGTGGTCAGGGAGAGCGTGACCGCCTGCTGCCGCTTCTGCATCAGCGGCCCGCTGCCGGAGGTCTCGGCAAGGATCATGTCCAGGTAGAACCGGGCCTCTTCGACATGGACCGGATCAGGCGTCTGGTCGTTGATCGAGAAGGCCCTGATCTTGCGCAGCGCCCGCTCGATGATCTCGCCGGATGACATGGAGTATGACATGGGATCAGGCCTGCAGCAGGTAGGGGAGGCAGATCAGACCGGCAGCGGTGTCTGTCCCGCTGTCCAGCGTGAAGGTGATACTCTTGCCGCCGGAGATGTGTTTCTTCGGATTGAACGTGCCCACGTCCTGACCGAGATTGGTGCCCGCGAGGAAATCGGCCAGCAGCGCGCCGATCGTGCAGGATGAGAAGTATGTCTCGTTCCCGCCCACCGTGACGGCTGCCGCGCCCTGAATGATCCCGGCGGTATCGAGGGGGACCCCATCCATGAACCCGTCCGCATCGCCCGAGGCAGACGAGTCCGTTCCGACATCAATGACCTGGCTGGTGTCCGCCGTACCGATGACGATGAACGGATCGGCAAGGAAAAGGGCCGTCCCGCTCGCCGGTTCATCGAACCCGGTGTCTTCTTCCGTGTTGGCAGCCGTGGACGAGTCGTCAATGTCGAACGGGATCTTCAGGACCTGGTAGGACTGCGCCGTGTCGATCAGGATCACGATGTCATGGGCCGTGTCGATCGTGGCCGAGAACGCCTGGCCACCCGGCGCGATGCCATAGACATCGACCGTGGTGATGGCATTGTCCGTCCAGAACTCGGCGCGGCCACTGGACAGGGCGAGGGGGTTGGCGATGCCGCCACCGGACGCATCGGTCAGTGCCACCGCATCATAGGCGCCACTGGTGACAACCTTGATGACGCCGCCGCTGGCGCTGATGCGCTGCCCGGTCCTGCTGTCATACAGGTTGATGATGTAGGGTTTCGACATCGCCTATCCTCTCAGACCGTATCGAACTCGGAGGCCTTCATGCCCGCGAGGGGATCGGCGGGTTCGTCCGCCTC